>CAKUOV010000002.1 GCA_934670115.1 uncultured Eggerthellaceae bacterium | reverse complement strand
TACAGAGCCATGATATTGTCCTTTCAGAAAGAATTACCAGGTCAGACGGTCGCTCGAAGCGTTGCGATTCTCGTTGCGAACTCCCGCGCGAAGCATTGAGATTGCGCCGCATGCTCCCACACGAAGCACCGCACATCACTGCCGCGCCCCTGCACGACCGCTCAACCCCGAGAGAGGAAGCTAAAGAATGAACGAGCGCTTGCCTTCTTGCAAATCGCGCCACACCGGGGACATACCGCGCAGATACGCAACAACATCCTTCGTTGCTTGAATCAGGTAATCGATTTGCTCTTCGGTTACATCTTCGCCCAAGCTTAGGCGCAGACTGCCATGCGCAACATCGTGCACGCGGCCAATCGCCAGCAACACATGGCTGGGATCAAGCGACCCCGACGTACAAGCACTGCCCGAGGAAGCGCAAATACCCTTGTCGTCAAGCAGCAGCAACAGACTTTCGCCCTCGATGCCCTCGAAGCAGAAGTTCACGTTGCTGGGCAGACGCTTCTCGGCGCTGCCGTTCAGGGCGCTGTGCGGAATCTCCGCAAGGCCGGCAATCAACTTATCGCGCAGCGGAATAAGGTGAGCCGCATTCGCATCGATGTTCGCGCACGCCTCTTCAAACGCCGCCGCCATTCCCCTGATGGCAGGAATGTTTTCCGTACCGGCACGCTTTCCGCGCTCTTGCGCACCGCCCTCGATAAGCGTTGCCAGCGGAAGGCCGCGGCGAGCATACAGCACACCAATGCCCTTCGGGCCATGAAACTTATGGGCGGACAGGCTGAGCATGTCAATGTTTTGCTCTTCGACGTTGATATGAAGATGCCCCGCCGCCTGCACGGCATCGGTATGGAACGGCACGTTCGCCTCGCGGCACACCGCGCCAATTTCAGCAATGGGCTCAATCGTGCCAATCTCGTTGTTCGCATACATAATGGTCACCAGGCACGTATCAGGACGAATTGCCGCTTTGACCTGCTCAGGCGTGATCAAGCCGTCTTCGTGCACATCCAAATACGTAACCTCAATGCCCTGCTTTTCAAGCTTTTTGAGCGTGTGCAAAACGGCATGATGTTCAAACGCGGTCGTAATGATGTGCTTCTTGTTCTTACGAGCGCCAATTTTCACTGCAGAAAGAATCGCCTGATTATCGGCCTCGCTGCCACCTGACGTGAACGTGATCTCGTTAGGACGACAGCCCAAGCACGTAGCAATGCGCGCGCGGGCATCCTCAAGCGCCTCTTTCGCAGTCTGACCAAACGAATACAGGCTAGAAGGATTGCCGTAAATCTTGTCCATATACGGCAGCATAGCTTGAATCGCCGTCTGGCTCATTGCGGTAGTGGCCGCATTATCTGCGTAAATGTTCATGGAATCTCCTCTCGAAGGGTGCAACAAGCTACACCAAGCTCGCCAGAAGCCCTCAAGGGCAAACCCGGCAGTCTTGATGTGTCATTACAGAACAGGATCGCGAAGAGTTCGAAAACCTTGGCTAAACAGCCCGCGGAAATCGCATCACGGAGGCAATCATCTATCACCAGCGCCACGGACGACTCCGAGTTACAGCCGCCGCGACCAACTGCAATGGTTATGACAGCCGTGGTCAATCGTCGTTATCCGCGAAAGCCCGCAATCCCTTCTGCGTGCTTCGTTGCACTTCTCTAATAGCGAAACGAATCGAAAAGAATCGGATTTAATCCTGGAAAAGCGGGGTGGACAGATAGCGATCACCCGTGTCAGGCAGCAGAACCACAATGTTCTTGCCCGCATTTTCGGGACGTTTTGCCAGCTGAATGGCCGCATATGTCGCAGCACCCGAAGAGATTCCAACCAAAACGCCTTCGCGCGCGCCTACCAGCTTTCCGGTAGCGAACGCGTCCGCATCGGCAACGGGGATAATCTCGTCATAAACGTTCGTGTCCAGAACATCGGGGACAAAGCCCGCGCCAATGCCCTGAATCTTATGGGCACCCGCATGACCTTCGGAAAGAACTGGCGAAGTGGCAGGCTCAACAGCAACCACTTTGACAGCAGGGCTCTGGGACTTCAGATACTTGCCCACACCCGTGATGGTGCCGCCCGTGCCAACGCCTGCGACAAAGATATCAACCTTGCCGTCGGTATCTTCCCAAATCTCGGGACCAGTCGTAAGCTCATGGGCTTCGGGGTTCGCGGGATTCACAAACTGACCAGGGATAAAGCTGTTCGGAATTTCCTGTGCCAGCTCTTCGGCGCGCGCGATGGCGCCCTTCATGCCCTTTGCGCCCTCGGTCAAAACAAGCTCGGCGCCATAAGCCTTCATAAGCTGACGACGCTCGACGCTCATGGTTTCCGGCATAACGATGATAATGCGATACCCGCGCGCGGCGGCCACGGAAGCAAGTCCGATACCCGTGTTTCCCGAGGTAGGCTCGATGATGGTGGTGTCGGGGTTAAGCTTGCCAGCTGCTTCGGCCTTATCCAGCATCGCCTTGGCAATGCGGTCCTTCACGCTACCAGCGGGGTTGAAATATTCCAACTTCGCCAGAATCTTTGCGGGCAGCTCTTCGGCAGCTTCGATGTGGGTTAACTCCAACAGAGGGGTTCTACCGATCAGTTGATCGGCAGAGGTGTAAATCTTTGCCATGATATTCTCCTTTTAGGCAGTGCGTACTTTTCGTAGTCTGTTGTACGCCTTAATTCCTATTATGTCAATAGGAATTAAGCGAAGTGGCGATATTTTCTTGGTACCCACACCGCAAAGCACCCGGCATGTTCATTCCATGGTACTCCTAGTTCGAAAAGAATCAAGAAAGCGAAGGAGCCGCAAGCAAAGAGATCAGAGGCATCCCCATCGCGAGGGACACCGCATAGATGGAAAAGGTCGCAAGCAAAGAGAATGAAAGAGCCAGCTTTGCCCATGCGAAAGCGGCGGGTGACCACAATGCCACCTGCCTCTCGCTAACGCCTCACCTGCCGCATTCTTTACAGCGGCACTACAAGGCCCGCGACCACCAGCAGAACGCTCATGGCAAGCGCCGCGAAATCAACGGCAGAAAACGGATACTCCTTGTAACCGCTCGCCCGCGTACGCAGGTTGAATCCACGCACTTCCGCCGCTATGGCAGCACTGTTCGTCTTGCGCACCGAACTCACCAAAAGCGGCACGCACAGCGGCATCATCAGCCCAATGCGCTTCATAAGTCCGCCATCGAACTCCACGCCGCGCGCCGTCTGCGCTTCCATAATGCCGTTCATGTCGTTCATGAAAACAGGAATGAAATGCACGGTGCTCGTAAACGTAAACGCGTACTTATACGGAAGATGCGCAACTTTAACCAGCGCATTCGCCATATCGGTGAGCTTCGTTACGTAAAATGTTAAGAAAAGCGGCACCGCGCATGCCACCAAGCGCAACACAATGCGCAGGGCGTTCAAAACGCTTTCGGTGCCAATATAGCCCCAAGGAAGCACAACAAGCACGGCGCCTTCGGGTGTAAACAGCAGCGCAAGAATTGCCAACAAAAGCGAGAAAAGCGCCACCGCACGCGCCAGTCCGAGCGCCTGCCTGAGCATGCCGCACGACAGCGCCAATGCAACATCCAGCGCCAAAATAATGCCCAGCACAATAAAGCTGTTTGTGGTAAAACACGCAATCACGATAACGAAGGATGCCAGCAATTTCGCCACGGGATTCATCTTATGCAGGAAGCTGTTGCCCGGCACGTATTCCAAAAAGCCGCTCATTGCTGCTCACTTCCCTTCTGGCCACCGTTCGACTTCAAAGCAACTGCCGCTTCAATAGCTTCAACCATCTGATCCAACGTGTTTGCCGCGCAGATCCGGGCGAAGGCGGCATCGTCCGCCAGCGCACCCAGCGGGGCAGCCGCAGCGGCGCCCGCACCAGCGTCCGCCAGCGCGCCTGGCGCCGCACCCGCAGCACCCGACGCCGCATCCGCAGCAGCCGGCAACGCACCCGCAGCATCCGTGCTCGCTTCGGCATCTGCCGCAAGCCGCAGCGCAATGTCCACAATCTGCGGCGGCATCAAGCTCGCACGCCGCAACACCGAAGGCTGACGCAAGATATCAAACGTGGGCCCATCGGCAACAACGCCCCCATCAGCCATAACAATGATGCGCTGCGCAAAATCCGCCACCACTTCCATATCGTGGCACACCATGATCACCGTAGTTCCTTGCTCGTGCAGCGACCGCACAACACCCATGACTTTTTCGCACTCGCGAAAATCAAGCCCCGTTGTGGGCTCATCCAAAATCACCACAGGCGGCGCCGTAACAATAATGCTTGCCAACGCCAGCAGCTGACGCGTACCGCGGTTCAGCAAAAACGGTTCGGCAGCAGGATCGAAATCGAACAGCTCAATGATTTCGTCAACGCGCTCGTGCGCTTCGGGAGTATCATTATCCTGCGCCTTGAAGCTGAACATGAGCTCGTCACGCACCGTTTCACAGCAAATCTGCCGATCGGGATTCTGAAAAAGGAAGCCCACGCGGCGCGCCAGCTCGCTCACGCGCAGCTGCGTGGTGGGCACGCCATCGATAAGCACCTCGCCGGAAACCGGTTTCAACAACCCGTTGCACAGGCGCATGGTCGTTGATTTCCCCGCACCATTCGTGCCCACGAACGCTACGAAATCGCCGTCGTTGATGGTGAAGCTCACGTCTTTGAGCACGGGCACCTCGTTGCTATACGAAGCGCTCACGTTCTTGAATTCAATCATGCCAGCACCTCCTTCACCATGGCCGTTGCCTGGGAAACGTTTTCGCACACCGCACCTGCGTACAGCCCATGGCAACGCAATGCAACCGAAAGGCTGGTGGAGCGCGGGCAGTTCACACCCATCTCAAGCAGCTCGTCAGCATGCTCAAGAACTTGAGCGGGAGTGCCATCGAACCGAATGCCGCCGTCTTCAACAATCAAAAGCCTATCGGCAAATTCGGAGAGCAGCGCAATTTTCTGCTCGACCACAATAACCGTCGTGCCATGCTCTTGTGAATAACGCTTGAGCAGGGAAAACACGTTATAACTGCTTGCGGGATCAAGCTCTGCAGTCGGCTCGTCAAGCACCAGCACACGTGGGTTCAGCGCCAGAATAGACGCAATGGCCACTTTCTGCTTCTGTCCGCCCGACAGCCCCGCAATGGCACGATGCCGCAAATCTGAAATGCCCATATCGTCAAGCGCCTGCGCAATGCGCCCTTCGATTTGCGCGCGCGGTACCGCGAAGTTCTCCAAGCCGTACAGGATTTCATCTTCCACCATGCTTGACACCATTTGGCTTTCGATATCCTGACACACGCTTCCCACCAGGCGCGATAGGTCGGTCAACGAACTTTCGCACGTATCCAAACCGTCCACGTGCACGCTTCCATAGAAATCGCCGGGGTAGCAATGCGGCACAATGCCGTTCAGCACGTACGTCAGCGAGCTTTTCCCACAACCGGCCGCACCGGTAATTCCCACGAACTGACCATCGGGAATGCTCAGGCTAATATCTCGCAGCACCGGCTGCGCGCTCTCCCGATAGCAAAACGTCAAATCTTGTATCTTGATCATAAGTCCTTCGCCCCTGTCGCTCTCAAACCGCTCGCACAAGCAAGTCGGCACGCTCTATTTCTTCAAAACCGCCTTCAAAACGGGGGTCAGAATTGCTGCCGCAACCGCATTCATAGCCGCCGTACCGAACACCATCGGTGCGTACATGGCCAACACGGCAGCCACTGCAACATGATTGATGCCCACGCCCACGATCAGCGCGAAGCAATAGCCGGAAAACATGGTGGATACAAACGTGATAATCACCGGAAGCACTACATTCTGGCACGTCTTGCTTTCAGGGGCGATTTTCGCAGCGCCCATAACCAGAAGCCCACAGACCAGCGCACCCAGCGCCTCGGACGCGAAATTCACCATCGGCGTTGCATTCAGCAGGGGAATCTGGCTTACCAAACCCACCAGCAAACCAATGACAACCGCCTGATACGGCTTCGGCTTCGTAAGGATGATGGCCAAACAATACATGGCAATCATGAAATTCGGCTTCATGCCAGCAAACGTCAAAAAGCTCGAAACCGTGAGCTTCAGCACCGCGCCCGCCGCAATCAGCACCGCAATCAAAATGAGATCCTGTACGGAAAAGCCCTTCTTTTCTTCCATCGCAACCATACGCTTCTCTGCCATTTTCTTTTCTCCTTTTCGTTTCAGCAGATGAACAGATTCTTGCGCTTGAATTGCCTTCCCGTTACGTCAAGGTTTGCTTTGCTTCGCCTTGCCCGCCGCCGCTTTTCTGCGGCAAGCGAACTTTCGGCAAAACAAAAAAGCCTGTCCTTGAAAACACGCGCCCAACGGACGAATGCTTAAAAGGACAGGCCTTGTAACCTGCGGTGCCACCTTTTATTGACCTGGTATTACCCAGATCCCCTTCCGACTGCGCCATCACGCAATCTGCCTTTAACGCAGGCTCACGGTCCAGATACTCGGCTTTACGCGGCTCGCACGCATACACACGCGAGACAACTTTTGGCCTTTCCCTTTTCCCTCGGCGATCCATTTGCCATTTAGCATACTACGGGATTCTCAGCATCGCCCGCTCTCTGTGAGTGCCCGAATGGTTTGATCTTCGCCTCAACGGTTTGAAGGTATATTCAATTTGCAATGCGCATACTGTATCACTATGAATTAAAAACGCAAGAAGATTTTTTCATTTTTTCGCGTTTGAAACAAAGGAAGACGTTATCCGCGAATCTCCGCGCCTGTGGCGCCCGCAACCTTCTTCAGCATCTTCGCGTGCGTCTTTTCAACCTCTTCGCTGGTCAGCGTGCGGTCGGGCACGCGATACATCAGCTTGAACGCCATGGACTTCTTGCCCTTGCCCACGCGCTGCTCGTCGCGATACACGTCGAAAAGCGTTGCGCTTTCCAGCATCTTGCCCGCTGCCGATGTCATGCACTGCATCAAACGCTCGCACGTCACATCTTCGTCCACCACAAACGCCACATCCATAGCAACGGCCGGGAACGCCGGAACATCCACGTAATCGCGCGCAGGACGGGCAGACTTCAGCAGCGCGTCCAAGTCAAGCTCGAACGCAACCACGGGAGCTTCGGCATCGAACGCCTGAACGGCCAGCGGATGAATCTCACCCAGCCAGCCCAGCACGGTGCCACCCGCCACAACTTCCGCCGCACGGCCCGGCTGCAAATGCGGTGCTTCATCAGCGGAAAGCGCCTTGAAACGCAGCTTAGCAACAGCCAGCTCACGGCAGATGTTTTCCACAACGCCCTTGCCATCGAAGAAGTCAAACGGTGCCGGCTCGTTGTTCCACTGCTTGTCGCCAAACGCACCTGCAAGAACGCCTGCAACCTTCGTGCGCTCCTTCGGCTTCTTGCGACCTTCCGCAGCCGCGAACACCACGCCCATTTCGTAGAGCTGCACGTTCTTCACGCCGCGGTTCTGATTGTAGGAAACCGAGCGCAAAAGCCCGGGGATAATGCTCTGGCGCATAACGCTTTGGTCCACGCTCATGGGATTGATAAGCTCAACCGGCTGACCCAGACCCAGCTTCTCTGCGTCCATGCGCAGCTTCTCAAGATCTTTCGGGTCGGCGAACGAATACGTCATGGTCTCGTTCATGCCGCTGGCGCGCAAGGCATCGTTTATCAATGCGGTACGCTTCTGGTCTGCGGTTTTAACGGCAAAGCGGCCACGACCACCCGGCAGCGTGGACGGAATCAAGTCCATGCCGTACAAACGCAGCACTTCTTCGTACAGGTCAATCTCGCGCTCAAGGTCGGGGCGGAAGCTGGGCGACACCACGTCCAAAACGTTTTCGTCATCGGTCGCAGAAACGGTGCAGCCCAAAAGCTCCAGCGTCTGCCACGCGAATTCACGCGAAATTTCAGTGCCCATCATGCCCTGGAAACGCTTGACGCGGAAGATGTTGTGGAACGGCTCGCTTACGCACGGCCACTCGTCGATGATGCCCTGATCGTTGGAGCGCGCGTGCACCACGTGTCCGCCCGCAACTTCCACGATGAGGGCCGCCGCAGCAGCAGAGCGAATGTCAATATCGTGGTCGTCAACGCCACGCTCATAACGCATGGAGCTTTCGCTGATCAGACCCAAGTTGCGGCTCGTGCGGCTCGTGCGACCCGCCTCAAACGTTGCGGTTTCCAGCAAGATGTCGGTGGTTTCCTCGGTCACTTCGGAATCAAGGCCGCCCATAACGCCCGCCAGCGCAACAGCGCCGTGCTCGGGCGTGGAGATAACCGTCATATCGGTTGTAAGCTCGCGGTCGGTGCCGTCGAGCGTTGTCAGATGCTCGCCTTCTTTCGCGGCGCGAATCACCACAGCGGCATGACCCTGCTCATTTTGCAGTTTTGCCAGGTCAAACGTGTGAAGCGGCTGGCCAAACAGGAACAGGATGTAGTTCGTCACGTCCACCACGTTGTTGATGGAGCGCTGGCCAATGGCAGCAAGACGCTCAACCATCCAGTCGGGGCTGGGGCCCACCTTCACGCCGCGAATAACGCGCGCCGCGTAACGCGGGCAACGCTTCTCATCCTCAATCGTGATGCTCACCAGGTCCTCAAGCGCTTCGCCGGAGTCATCGAGCTGCAGCTTATCGGCCATTTCATGAACTGGATTCGTATGACCCGTGCGATACATTGCGCCCACTTCGCGCGCAAAACCCACCACGGAAAGACAGTCGGGGCGATTCGGCGTAATCTCCAGGTCAAGCACCGTATCGGACTGTTTCAGATAATCGGCAATGGGCATACCTACGGGCGCATCTTCGGGAAGAACCCAAATGCCCGCATGGTCGGAGCCAAAGCCCAGCTCACGCTGCGAGCAGCACATGCCGTTCGACGCTACGCCGCGCAACTTGCCTTTCTTGATTTTCACGTCACCCGGCAAATGGGCGCCTACGCACGCAACGGGGACTTTAATACCGGCGGCAATATTAGGCGCGCCGCACACAATTTGCAGCGGCTCGTCTTGCGCGACATCCACCGTTACCACGTGCATGTGATCGCTATCGGGATGATTTTCGCAGGTCAGAACATGGCCAACCACCACGTGATCAAAAGCGGCACCGAGCTTTTCCACACCTTCTACGCCCGTGCCCGTTAAATCCAAGCGGTCGCAAAACGCCTTAGTGTCCGCAGGAACGTCCACGTAATCGGAAAGCCACTTCAACGATACCTTCATGTTTTGTCCTTTGTCTTCGAAACAACGCAGCCGCACGCAACGCTAAGAGCAACTTCGAACGAAACGATTCGCTTGCCGCATTCTTACGCCGCAACCGCGCACAATAAACCAATATACGTAACTATATATTGTACTGCTTTCGCACTTCATAGCGGGAAAAATTTGATTGCGTACACACCATGTCTATTTGTGTGCGACGCGCGGGCTCTATAACGCTCCCGCCAAGCCGCGTAACGCAAGGAAGAAACACGCGCAGCACGTATGCCGCACCGCGCAGACGCTACGAGCACGCGTCTTCGCCTTTAGGCGCAGATGTATCTTCCGACGATGCGTCCGACACGCCTTCGCCGCGCCATTCCTGCCAATCAGCGCGCGGCGCGAAATAGTTCACTTCGCACTGGTCAACCGTGCACGCCGGCGCGCCAAACGAAAACGCAGCTTGATAACGAGCCACGGATTCTTGGTCTTCGAACACAACGAGACTAATGCAATCAGGAGTAATCTTGTCGTAAATCTGAATCTCTGCCTGGGGATTCGTCGGATACTTATCGGGAATAAACCTCGTGCGCGACGTGACCGTCAAGAAACGATTAGGCGTCTCGGTTTGATAAAACATGCCGTCGAAAGCCTGGGCAGAACAAGGATCGTTTCGGTTTCCCGCGTTGAAGTGCGGCTCCAAAAACGACTTGCTCGCAGCATTCGTCCAATAAAATTGCGGCTCGTAACGCTCGATAACCTTCCGGGCATCCAAAAGCAGCACGCACCACGTTTTATCGGACTCCACGCAGCGACGATGATAAAACGTTCGATAATTGGGAAACTCCACCGAAAGACAAATGGCATCGGTGCCTTCGTAGCGATTGAGCTTCAGAGCGGATTCTTCTTTCGGCACACCATTCATCAGGGACAATGGCATTAAACCACGCATCATGATGCTTTCTAGGTTATCGACTTCCGTAAAATGCACGAAACGCGTGACACCGCGCTTTGCCATGGATTCCAGCACATGGGCACGCGCAGCTTCGGCGTTATCGGAAAACAGCGTGCATTCGGCCGAAGCCGCAGATGTGGCATCGGATGCAGACGCAGGCGAAGGTGCAGGCGAAGACGCGGCACCCGCAGCCGATGCCCCACCCGCAGCCGATGCCGCAGCCGTCGCTCCAGCAGCTCCAGCCGCCGCCCCAACCTTCGGTGCACTCGCAGTCGATTCGCCTGCAATAACCGCAGCCCGCTCGCGCGCGTATTTCAAGTAGCCCCGAACGCTGTAATGGTCCGCGCCGTCAGATGCGCTCGTTGCCCGATCGTCGGAATCGATGGTACCCAGATAACCCTCGGGCGCCTGATTGCCCTGGGAGTCAACCGCCATGGCGTACCAATGGCTGTCCTTATAGGGAGGCAGCGTTAACTTGCAGCGAAGCGTAAGCTTCGTATCGCCTTTCGCTATAAACAGAGCGCCGCCATCGAAAATAGTACGCAGGCGTTCGCCGTCGATCCAAAAACAGCAAAACGGCGTTTCAAAGGAATCCGTTAGGGAATCGTTTTCGCGTGTATACACGTAGCACATCAGCACGCGACCCACGCCTTGGCACAAAAGCTCGACCTCGGACTCTTTCAGCTTGAACTCCGCAATGCCGGTGCTGCGCCCTTTTTCGTCGAAACGTACCGCCGTCAAAGCGGTTTTAACCTGGAAAAAGAAGGTTTCAGGCGCCGTAGCGGGGTCCTTCAACTGCTCTTTCAGATTCAGCGACACTACATCAATGCCCATATCAGCTGGCGGACGCACCGCATCTAAGCCGTTGCGATACAAGGCGCTGACCAGCTGGTATTCGCCTGTATAGCCGTTATAGAGATAGTCGTAGAAGTCAAAAGCCATGATGATTCCTTGAGTTTTTTTGGTATCTGCGCCAGCACTCGCATTGAGTGACGCTCGCCTATTATAAGCCGTTCCAAGAAGAACAGCTCGGCACCCCCCAATTAACGGAAAAGCCGAGCTGCAATTTCACAGCGAAACGCAAACGGACGAGCCGTCAAGCGCAGCGCCGCCTTCGCGTGGCTCGTCACGCGTCCGCCACACCACGCGCCCGCCGAGCCGCGCGCCTCCGCTACGCCGCGCATACCAGCAGGAAATTTTGCGCAATGGGGGTCCTGGCGCAGCACCGCCCACGCGATGCGTCCGCCCCGTTACACTGCACGCGCCCCGCCATTGCGTCGTCCGACGAGCCGTGCGCACCTCTGCTACGCCGCGCAATTCTCATCGTCTAAAGGCTCCTCGTCAAACCACCAGTCATCCTCACCCCAGGGGCATTCTTCTTCATCAAAGTAGTCGTCATCCTCCAACGAACCCTCGTCCGCCACGCTTCGCAACCCCGCGCCTGAACCCGGCTCTGACAAGAAACCCTCCGCACGTGCCTCTTCGTACTCCGCGTACGCAGGATACAATTCCAGCTGATTTGCTGCCTGGAACTGGCCTTTCTCGCCACGCCGGAAAACCCACCACTGGCCCTGGGGCGTTTCCAGCAAAGCGCTGGCAGTACGATTCGCGCGCACCCCAAAGTACTGAGCGGTCTCCACATCCTGAAACGCCATGACCAGCTGGGTGTCGCAATTACCCACAATGGCGTTCGCGGCGTCGCTGCCGTAACGCGCCGAAAGCTGGCTGACCGTCTGGCAAACCACCGTGCAGCTGATTTCGCGGCTGCGGATGACCGAAAGCACATTGTCGAAATTCGGCAAGTTCAAGTTGGCGAAGTCATCCAGCATGAAACGAACCGGGACAGGCAAGCGGCCTTCCGCGCAATTTCTGTCCGCGTAATCACATAAATTAGTGAACGCCTGCTGAATGAAAAGGCTGGTCAAAGGGGAAAGGCTTTGATCCAAGTCGTCCATGGTCACAAACAGCGCACGCTTCCTCTTGCCGTATTGGGGGAATTCAACGCGATCATCGCGGCAGAACGACCCGCGCACGCTGGGAAACCCGAACGGCAGCAAGTTAGCCGCCAAAATGCCCATGATGCTGGAATGCATGCGTTCAGCGCCGCACGTGCAGCGAGCGCGGCGGTACAGGGAAACAGCGTAGCTATCGGGTCGTTCGCACTCCAAATCATCGAACATCTTGCCCACTTGGCCTTCGCATGCTGCCTCGAACACGCTGATAACCGTCGAGAAATTGCAATGGGGCGGTTCGCAGGTTTCCAGCACGTAAGCAATGTAGCTGGCCAGATAATTCGCCGCCGCGCGCTCCCAAAAAGGATCGGAGTTAAATGTTTGAACAGGGCAAATAGCCGAAGCGATAGCGATAATATCCTGCTGGTTGGGCATACCGTAACTCCAGCGCACGTGATCAAGCGGGTCATAACCAACCGTACCGTCCATGGTGGTGAAATCCAGGCGGTCCACTCGATATCCACGACGCTTCAAGTACGGACCTACCTGGTTGAACAGCGTTCCTTTGCCATCCAGCACAATATAGGAGCCCTGAGCCTGCAGTAAGTTAGGCAGCAAGTGATGGCGCGTTTTGCCGCCGCCGGAACACCCCAAAACCAAAACGTTGTTGTTCAGACCCGTCTGCCAGCTGTCCGTATTGACGGATTGCTGGGCGGTAAGCAGGTATTCTCCCTGGTAAGCGCTTCGATCAACGGTTTTAGGAGAAAAAGAAATGCAATTCATAAGAGCCCCTTTCTTAGAGCGCGGTAATAATACGATCGGCCAGGTGAGCATCCACCGCTTCCTGAGCCTCGAAATAGGTGTCGGTAGATGTCAGCTCGAACACTTCGTCCAGCGTCATGCCAGTATGTTCGGCAACAACTTGAGCGGTAATGTCACGCGTTCGCATCAAATGGTCGGCGCGAGCTTTCACGGAAAGAGCACTACCACCAATGCCGCCGCCAATCAGCGGGTCATGAATCATCACGCGGCTGTGAGGCAACATGTCACGCTGGCTGCCAGAAATGAAAATCAGCGCCGCCATGCTGGCCGCCATGCCTAAACACACCGTGCGAATGGGGCACGTCAGCGCTTGCATAACGTCATAAAGGGCCAGGCCGCTTTGCACTTCCCCGCCGTTGCTGTTCACGAACAAGGTAATGGGGGCATGGGCGTCTTCGCGCTGCAAATGCAGCAGCGAACGAATCAAATTGGTGGCCGATTCCGCCGTAACATCGCTGGTCAGCTCCACTTCACGGCGCGCCAGCATCTCATCGCGAAGGTCCATCACCTGAGTACCGTTGCATGTTTCGCGAAGGGCACCAGGGGCGTAGACAGGGGTAATTCCATCCATAGGGACTCCTTTCGGGCGCAATTCAACAAAAGGAATGCGTGGATAAGACGCTGACCTGGCTGTTTGCAGATACAGGCATCCTTTGATTCCTATCGAATCGCTTTTTCGGTTGTCTTTTTTTGATTGGTTCAGCATGAAGCGCGCTGAACAAAGGTCGGAGATGAACGCTTTCGCGACTCCCCGAAAAAAGGGCCTACGCCCTACGGGTGCATTAAAGTGCCTTTTATTCTAGGCAACCTTTTTTGATTGTGCAAGAGTCTTTTTGGGGAATTTTTCGGACACCCTTGCGCGCGAGTGCAGGTGCACGGTCGCACCGTCGCGTGATCGAGCGCGATAAAGGATGCCGTGGCGCTCGCGTAATGGAGCGCGACAAAGGGTGCCATGGCGCGCACGCGCCATGCAAGCTCATCAAAACACGCGCATTTCATTCTCGAACCCACCCGAACACACCGCTAAGCCCAAGAATTCCTTTCCGGAGACCAGGGCGAAAGGCTCCCTCGAGAGACGTTCTCAAATCACCGGCAGACTTGCACAGCGTTCAAGGCACCGAAAAGCCCACCCAGGGAAGCAGTTGTTGGAAAATCGGGTGCAAATTCGGGCTAATCGACGATTGGGAGTGGTTAGGAGGTCCAAATCAGAGCCATTTTCGCGAAATCACGGCGCGCCAAAAAGCAGACTCAACAAAACCCCAGTTCAGACTGGTATCAATCTGGAGCGAGTCAGATTTCTGAACGATACGCCAAAACCGAACCACTCCCAATCGTCGATTTGCCTGAAACGAAGGGCCTTTTGGCAACAAGCACTACGTTTCTACATGCCAAACGCCGTGCGCGGATAGCAACTTCACTTAATAGACCTATGCATGCGACGTTTTTTGAGGAACACAGCCCCTGCTGTTCCATAGAAATCAATTATTTTTCTACGACCGAACCTTCCTGTAGCATGTTGCGCGCGCGGCGCCGACCTTCTCAATCAAGCCTTCCACCTGCATCTTTTGAAGAAGGCGCTCGATTGTCCTTTGACTCATAACAGGATTATCGTCCATTATCTGGCGCTTGGTCACCTTCCCTACCAGCCCGTCAAAGTACGCACGCAGGATATCCTCATTCGTAGCGCTGGACGACAACTGGAAAACCCTGGCATCCAAAGTCGCATAACATGCCGCAATTACTCCCAGCATGTACGTAACAAAGGGAGCGTAATCGTTCTTGCCTTTGCGCCAACCCGCAGAACTGGCGGCCAGCGCCTCGTAATACGTCTCCTTGGAAGTCTCAATCTCAGCCTCGATCGAAACGTACTTACCCACCGTATACCCATTGCGATAAAGAAGCAAAAGCGTTATCAGACGGCTCATACGGCCATTGCCATCGTTGAAAGGATGAATGCTCACGAAGTCGAACACGAACAACAAAGAGATAAGCAACGGATCGTAGACACCTTCCGCAATCTGAGTATTGTACGCCGCGCAAATGCTCTCAATTGCAGCAGGAGTCGCAGCAGCACTGGTAGGACGAAAACACGTTACCATTTTGCCGTCAGCGCCGCGCTCGGCTATTTCGTTATCGGAATCTTTGTACCTGCCCGCATACGTGGTACCCAGATAGCGGTACAGGTCCCGGTGGAACTGGAGAATGACGCCCGATTTGATGGGAATATCATCATGACCCTCGTGAATCATGTCAAGGACGTATCGGTAGCCCGCAATCTCGCGCTCATCTCTGTTCCTTGGCTCGATTTTTTGCTCCATCAGCTCATGTAGACGCTTGTCGGTCGTGGAAATGTTCTCGATACGGTTGGACGCACTCGTACTCTGAATCTTCGCCACTTCGCAAAGCTTTTCCAGAACATCGGGCTGGGTGGCAAGGTAGAGACTTTGCTTGCCCCGATGCTCGCGCACGTTTCCTAAAGCCGCCATAACTTGCGGTGTCATAAGCGTTGGAAGAATCTTCCCGTATTCAAATTGCGTCATGAGTATCCTAGCCACGCGAGAAATATCTTAGCCATATTATCATAAGTTGGCGAAGTTTTGTGCATTGTGGCTCAGATTGAAGAAAGAAGCAGAACCGCCGCAGCACTTCCCCACTTACACGCGCAGCTGACCCGTCCACCTACGCAAGCGGCTTCCCGCACTGCGACACCCCCGCGCGAGCCGTCCATTCGGGCCCGCAACAACGTCTTCCCCATCGCGGCGGAGCGCAACAGGAAAGCGCGCAAGCACGCAGACGCACCGTCGCATGCAAAAGAAAATGCCCGATGCTTCGAAGCAATCGGGCATTTGCAACAATTGAGCGATGTACGCTTATTCGGTGATGGCGCCTACGGGGCACTCGTCGATGCACGTACCGCAATCGATGCAGGAATCGGCGTTTACCGTGCAAACGTCTGCAACGGAAAGAGCCTCTTGCGGGCAAGCGTCAACGCAAACGCCGCATGCTACGCAATCATCAGCATTAATGGTAACTGCCATTTTTTTGATCCTCTCTCTAGGACTGCAAAGAAGCCTCCTCGCTTCCTTAACGCGCTCAGTGTACACCAATAAAAGACGCCCGCACCAGGCGGGCACCAAAACGTTACGCTTGTATCGGTATGGGGAAGCATTCGGCACGACGCAACGGAAGCGCGAAGGACGAAAAGAGGCGCGAAGCACGCAGCCCACACCTTCGGCTGCCGCGCTGCATCACGCGAAGCCGCAATGCAAACCGCACCTTCGCAGCCACGCGCTGCGTTGCACGGATTCGCAAGATAAGAGCTCTTCACCGCTGCGCCCCGCGCCAAAAGACATCCAGCGCCAACGCAGACGCCTGCCCCTAGAAGCTGAAGTAGTTGCGCGGGTTCGTGGGCGTGCCGTTGATGACCAGCTGGAAGTGCAAGTGCGGACCCGTGGACAGACCTGTGGAGCCAACGTAGCCAATGCACGTACCGGCTTGCACCGATTCACCCACATACGCTGCGGTTTGGCTCTGATGCATGTAGATAGTCTGCACGCCATTGCCATGGTCAACAATGACGGAATTGCCGCCTGTACCATACCAGCCTACGAACGTCACAATGCCAGGGCCAGAAGAATAAATAGGCGTACCCGAAGAAGCACCCAGGTCAATGCCGTTATGCGAACCCGTAATAGGGGAATAACCAAACTCGCAGGTCACGCCGTAGTAGCTGGTAGGCTTCACCCAACCGTCGAAATAGCTGGAATCGAACAATTCGCCACCGCTACCAGGATCAGTCCACGTGCTACCGCTGCCGCCACCGCTCGATGCTTGCTGCGCTTTCTGACGCGCTTCCTCCTCTTCGGCGGCTGCTTGTTCTTCTCGCGCGATTAAATCGGCAATCTCGCTGTTCATCGACTCAAGCTCGGAAGCAAGTTGCGAAGAAGTCTCGGCGATTGTCTGACTTGCTTTCTGCGCGCGTTCAAGCTCTTCTTTAGCAATGGCACTCTGCTCCGCGTATTCCTCGGCGGCAGCCTCGGCTTCGGCGCGTGCTTGGCGGTTCTCTTCCACCAGCGCAGCGTCTTGATTGTTGATGGCTGCCAGAGCGTCCCAGGTGGTCAGGAATTCCTCAAAAGATCCCGCACCCAGAAGAACATCCAAGAACGACATGGCGCCGCCGCTGCGATACATCGAGGTCACACGGGTGCTCAAGCGAGCCTGTGTTTCAGTAATCTTTTGCTCAGCTGCTTCTTTACGATCAAGCGCATCCTGCTTGGCAGCTTCCGCGGCATCGTATTTTTCCGTTGCCTCGTCTTCAACTTCGCGTGCTTCGACCAACTGGTTGGAAAGCTCATCGATACGCGCAGACAGCTCGTCAGCCTGCGCCTGCTTGTCTTCAGCCTGAGCGCGCAGCTCGGCGGATGTTTCGGCGTACGCCGCCGCGGGAACACCCACCAAAGAGACGGCCAGCACGCCCGAAAGCATGCAAGCAAGCAGCGCCCGAGAAGTGCGTTTTACGGTTAAAATCATGTTTGCACCTTCAAAATAGGGTATGAATTTCTTCATGATACCAGGTGAAGCGCGCCTTGGCGAAAAACGCGACAAAAGCTGCACAAAGGTATGAAGACGCCGTGAAGGTGCAGGTGCAAACGCTGCCTAAGCGCACAGCGAATGCCGAAGCCGCATGGCCGCAGCCGCAAGCATACCGCCGCATACATCCGCCGCGCACAACGCAGCTGGCGACACTGCCGTTACAGGGCGCGGCATCGCCCGCTCACCCACTCGCTAAAAGAACGTGCGAGCAATGCGGGAGTAGAACGATTCCTTCTTGTAGAACAGCAGGCGCACGGGTTTTTCGGCGCAACGCACCACCACGCGCTCGATAGGCGTGGGGAAGCTGAGTGCCGTGCCATCAAGCTGCACCTCGGTAAACGTGTAGCCCTCGGCAAAATCGAACGCGGCCTCTACCACATCGTGACGCTCGGTGACAATCGCGCGCGACTGCAGCGTATGCGATGCCAGCGGAACCACCACCATGCCTTCAACACCGGGCGAAATAAGCGGACCACCTGCGGAAAGAGCATACGCGGTAGAACCGGTAGCCGTTGCAACAATAAGGCCATCGCCGCGCAACGTGCATAAATCGTCACCCGAAATGCTCAAGTGCGCCTCTAAATTGCGCGGAAACGAACCGCGTGAAATGGTCACTTCGTTGAGCGCCGTGAAAATGCGCCCGCCGTTGCCAGCGCTGTTGCCAACGCCATCCCCGGCACCGACGCCGCCGCTCACGTCGTCCCACTCGCTGCCGAACGCGCCATGCGCGCCGCCAGGCACGCCATCGCCTTCGCATTCGACTTCCACCAGCAAGCACGCGCGCCGATCCTCGGTCACATCGCCCGCCAACGCAGCCGCTACCAAAGGGATAACGCCTTCCTCGCTGGGGTTCGCCAGAAAACCCAAATTCCCAAAGTTAATGCCCAAAACGGGCGCATCAAACAACATGGCCACACGCGCTGTGCGCAGAATCGTGCCATCGCCGCCCAACGCAACCGCCAGATCAAACGGGCGAATGCCGGCATCTTCCAACGCGCGATCGTTGTTCACGGCACCAACAGCAAGATGCTCCGGCGTGGGTAAATCCACCGAAAGCACCACATCGTTTTCAATGCCCTGCGTGGAAAAATATGCCGCCAACAGCATCGATGCATCGTACGCCGAAGGGTTCGCATTATTTACCACCGTTAGCACGCGCATGGTTTATGCCTCCAGCGCGCGGCACTGCGCACGCTCGCCTTGCCCGAAGAACTGGCGATACCACACGATAAACGAGTAGAACGACCAGATTTTCTGCATGTTGGAAACCGCGCCGCTCTTATGTTCATCCAACAGCTCCATAAGCTTTTCCGGCACAAAGAATTCCGCAGCCTCGGGGCTCAAAAACGCCTCTTTCACCTGCTCGTAGTACTTTTCTTCACGCAACCACGTGGCAAGCGGACTGGGAAAACCCAGCTTCGGCTTGTTGAATACGCGCTCGGGCAAATGGCGCGACGCCGCACGGCGCAGCGCAATCTTCTCGCGATCGTCGCACGCACGATACTTCGCAGGAATGGTCAGCGCCAGCTCAAGCACTTCGCGGTCCAAAAACGGAACGCGCAGCTCAAGCGAATGCGCCATGGACATGCGGTCGGCCTTCAAAATGATGTCGTAAATCATCCACGTCTTGATGTCCACATACTGCAGTTGCGTTACGCCATCAAGCCCCGCTACCTCGTCATAATACGGCTTGGAGTAAACCTGCGGCGCATCAATTACAATCTTGTCCTTCAAATACTGCTGACGCTCGTCGTTTTCGAACACGTAATCGGCGCGCGAATTGCGCTCCCACGGTTTCATGGCGCCGTGCGTTAGGAAGTGCCTGCCCTTTACCGCCGGCAGCGCACCCGCCAAAGCACCCGCCAGCGAACGCAAGAACTGCGGATATTTGCGCTGGTAGTTGTACAGATGATCCTCTTGCGTGTAGTTCGGATAGCCACCAAACAGCTCGTCGGCGCCTTCGCCAGAAAGCACTACCTTCACGTGCTTCGCCGCGTTTTGACACAGGAAATACAGCGGATTTTCAGACGGGTTCGGCAGCGGCTCGTCCAGGTAATATTGGATGTCGGGCATGCAATCGAAGAAATCATCGGCAGAAATCTTGTTCGCAATGTTCGGCGCACCCAGCTCTTCGGAAAAGCTCTGCGCATATGGAAGCTCGCTGTACTGCTCTTCCTCGTAGCCCACGGAAAACGTGCGGATGCTCGAGCCGCCGTGGAACACGCGCTCCACCACAAAGCTCGAATCCACGCCCGAACTCAAAAAGCCGCCGACCTCAACATCGGCAATCTGGTGCGCGCGCACGGAATCCGTGAACACTTCCTCTATGCGATCGGCCCATTCGTCAAGCGAAAGCGTTTCGTCAATCTTGTACTCAAACTCATAGTAGCGCGCCGTTTCGAACGCGCCCGTGGCAAAATCCCATGTGAACCAACTGGCAGGCTGCAGCTTATACACGCCTTTGAACAGGGTTTTCTCGTTGGGAATATACTCATACGACAGGTAATTCGGAATTTCTTCGCGCACAATTTCCTTCACGAAACCCGGATGATCCAAAAAGCTCTTGATTTCCGAGCCGAACAGGAACTGCCCGTTTTCGTTGTAGTAGTAGAAGGGCTTGATGCCGAAGATGTCGCGCGCGCCGAACAGCTGGCGCGTTTGCGTGTCCCAAATGACAAACGCGAACATGCCGCGCAGCTTATCAAGCACGCCGCGACCCCATTCCTCGTAGCCATGAAGGATGGTCTCGGTGTCGGAATGCGTGGCAAACGTGTGACCCGCCGCCAATAATTCTTCGCGAAGTTCCTGGTAGTTGTAGATTTCGCCGTTGAACACGATGATTTTCGTGCCGTCTTCGTTCGCCATGGGTTGGCGTCCGCCCTCAAGGTCGATAATGGACAGGCGGCGATGCGCCAGCGTCATGAAATCGTCCACGTAGAACGTGGCGTCGTCGGGACCGCGATGCGCAATACGATCGCCCATCAGCTGCGCCACGCGCAGGGGGTCGCTCACCGCATCGGTAACAGCAAAACCGGTAAAACCGCACATATCAGTTCACTTTCTTATGCCATTGGACCTGAATTGTCGGCTGGGCACTGGCAGAAGCCATCTTCCCGTTCGCGCCGCCCTAGGCGCTAAACCGCCAGTCTGCCCCACTATCCGCAAACCGCAGAACCAATCAATCTATCAGGCCTTTTATCGATACATCTCCATTAAATCTTTCGCTGGCGCACCGCATTCCTGCACGCAACGCCATGCTAGCACGTTCAGCGCATCCACAATCGGAGCGCCTTCCATGCGCACGGGAACAGGCACGAGCGAAAGCTCGGTGCAGCCCAAAATAATGCCATCGCAGCCAGCGTCCACCATTTTGCGGCACAGCGCGCAAAACGCTTCAGCATCGGGCTTAATTCCCGCTTTCACCTGGTCATAGATGATGCTCATGACCAGCTTTTGGTCTTCCCCTTCAGGGGAGGCCGCCGCCACGCCACACGCCGCTAACGCCCGATCGTACACCTGCGTTGCCAGCGTTCCATCGGTGGCCAGCACGGCGCATTTCGTCACGCCCAGCCGTTTCACGAACGCCGCCGTTTCATCCAGCATGTTCACGAAACGCGCACGCGAAAGACCTGCGGAAACAGCATCAAGCGCGGCGTGAGCAGTATTGCACGGCGTGGATAAAACATCGCAGCCCAGCGCTTCAAGCTGCAGCGCCGCCTGGTTCATGGACGGCACAAACGATGGCGCGCCTTCCACGCCTAAAAGATAATCGGTGCGATTCGGAATACCCGGCCGGTTCAGGATATCGATGTCAAGATGCTCCTGGTCAGAGGCAACATCGGTATACTCCACCACACGCTGGAAAAACAGCGCCGTAGCGGCAGGCCCTACGCCTCCAATCACACCCAGCTTCTTGTAATCAGCCATGTCAGCAGCCTTTTCGTTTGCCCAATACGCAAATGACCATTATAACGTCTGCACGCGGCGGCCCAAATTAATTCAACGTTAAAGCGCAAAAGCAGGCGAAGGGACCGGCGCCGCGCGCAGCTCCCGCTCGTGCTGCAACGCGGCAACCGCGGCGCCACAGCACGTCCGACCTACGTCGCACGAATCGCAACACCGCAGCTCCCGTTCGTAGCGCAGCGCCCGACACGAGCGCGCCGCGCCGGCGCGGCAGAGCGCCAGCCGCCGGCCCCTTCCCTACCGAACGCTAATCGTTCACGTGGCGCTTGTTAAAGCACTGCGCGTACTGCTGGCGATAGTTGCGCTGATTCATGCGGAAGCTCAACCAGCGCAAAAGCGACTTGTCGTCCTCGCTCCAATAGCTCTGCTTCACCTTGCCCGCCGCAATCAGGCGCTCGATGCGCGCAAGCGTTTCTGCGTCGCTTGTGTACGTGCGAATCACGTCCAGCGGAATCATGGTCCACAGCACTTCGTCGTTAAGCGTGGCAATGTCGCACGGCTCGCTGCGCTGCTCCAGCACATCCTGCACCAAATAGCGCGCGAGGTTCTTCCCCGACGCCGTGGTGAAATAGCTCGAGCGACCCTGTCGCGGGTTGATCTCGAACAGCTTGAACGAACCATCGCGCTCATCGTATTTCAGGTCGAAATTCGAGAAGCCCACATAGCCGATTTCCTCCAAGAAACCCCTGATGCGGGCGTTGATGTCTTCGTTGTAACCCGTCATAATGGCGCCATAGCTGCCAATGCCCAGCGGCGTGTGCTCTTCCAGCACCACATCACCCAAGCACTGCATGGTCACGCGGCCCGCGCGATCGCTGTAGCAGTTCATCACGCGCATGCGCGTATCGTCGCCGGGAATGAAGTCCTGCACAATCATGGCGTCATCGTAGCTCGACGAGTACACGCCCGTCAGAATCTGCTCAAGCTCGCTTGCATTATCGCAGATGAACGCCTTCTTTTTGCCAGGATATTCGCAATTCCAGTATGCCACGCTATTCGACGGCTTCACGATAATAGGATACGGGAACGGCGGCTCGTAGTCGCGCCAGTTCTCCGCCGTTACTTCGCTGGTTTTCGGGAACTCCAGCCCAAAACGCAGACACGTGTCGTAGAAACGCTCTTTCGTGGACAAAAGGTCGAACTGATCAGGACTCATGATGCTGAACAGGAAGTAATCGCGCAGCGCGTCTTGATTGCGCACGAGCATTTTCGTGTAGTTGTCACCGCACGGCGCAAGCACCATGGTCTGCCCGGCGTGTGCGTCGGCAAAGGAGCGCAGCGTGCGCACGAACACCTCGTCGTCTTCCAGGTTCGGCTCGGTCACGTCAATGGACATCAGCTTGCTGTGCTGGCAAATGTGAAACACGCCCTTGCAAATAGTGTGCGAGGTCTTGCCATATTCTTCGAAAAACGAACGCGCCATGCCGTAAGCGTTGGCGTCTCCTCCCAGCAAAACGGGGGTGAACTGCAAATCGGTACTCACTTCTACTCTTTTCCGCTCTTTCGATGAAATCCCTTCATCTTTTCTGTAACTGGTTCATTATAGATGAGTTACCTTGATGCAGCTTTTTGCGCAGGCGCATGCCCCGAAAAGTTTCATACTACGGCTTTTGCCGCAGATGGTGGCGAAGGGTTCGGCGCAGCAAGCACCAGCAACGCCACAAGTGGCACCGGATGTTGCAAGCGATGACGTTGCAGGCAAGAGCCAGGTGCAGCAAAAGCGCCAAGGGCATCAGATTTTCAGGTTTTAAGTTTTACGACGTTCATGCGAAAGGGACGAATACTTTGGGTAAACACGTGCTACGCGAGCAGGGCGAAATCAAGGGCGTGCATGCGCGCGTTGCCTATGCTCCCAAACATGCAGTTCATGCCCCTTCGCAGATAAGCTCGGCAAAACACGTGCGTCACGCGCGTAAAGAAGCGGTTGAAGACACTTTCGACTTTACTCCTTTGGATGAAAAACCTCGCGCCCTTTCTACCCTGGACGCGAATTCCCCGGATGCGAGATTCACAGAGCAAGACCCACCAGAGTCAGAAACTCCAGACCAGGGTCCCATCGACGTTGAACCCTTGGAATCCACGAGCGTCAAGTCGAGCGCTTCAGACGGTGCCAGCACCGGTGCCGCTGACGCGAAAGAGCCGGCAGCAAACGCATCGGTCGCACGTTCCACAGCGCTTATGTCCATTGCCACGCTTGGATCGCGCGCAACTGGCCTGGTGCGCACGTGGGCGATGGCGTTTGTTTTGGGAAACAGCTTCCTGACCAGCTCATATCAGGTTGCGAATAACATGCCGAACACCATTTACGAACTTGTAGTGGGCGGTATTTTAGGTGCGGCGTTCATTCCCATCTTCCTTTTGCAGAAAGAGCAAAAAGGAGAAAAAGGCGCCAACGACTTCGCCTGCAATGTTTTGAACCTGTTCCTTATTATTTTGAGCCTGCTTACGTTGGCAGCCGCGATTTTTGCGCCCCAAGTTATTTGGACGCAGACGTTTGCCGAGGGCAGCTCGCAAGAAGTCATTGACCAGGCGGTGCGCTTCTTCCGCATTTTTGCCATACAGATTCTGTTCTATGGCATTGGCGGCGTGGTTACCGGCATGCTCAACGCGAATCGCGTTTATTTCCTGCCGTCGCTTGCGCCCGCGCTGAATAACATTATTGTGATTGCATCGTTTTTTGCGTATATTCCACTTTCGAATATCAATGTTGACCTGGCGTTAAATGTGCTCGCTATAGGCACGTCGCTGGGCGTGGTGGTGCAGTTCGTCATTCAGATTCCCGCTTTAGTGCGCGGCGGTTTCCGGTACCGCTGGTTCATTGACCTGCACGACCCCGCGCTGCTCGAGGCCGTTAAAATTGCGCTTCCCACGTTCCTGTATATCGTGGGCACCATGATTTCGTTTTCCTGCCGCAACGCGTTTTCGCTGCAAGCCGGCGACAACGGCCCCTCCACGTTGATTTACGCGTGGACATGGTACCAGCTGCCGCACGGCGTGCTGGCTGTTTCGCTGTCGCGCGCGTTGTTTACGGAAATGAGCGATGCCTCCGCGAAAAACGATACCGCTTCTCTGAAATACCACGTTTCATCAGGCATTTCAGGCACGCTACTGCTTATGATCCCCATGGCGTTTCTTTTGGGCGCGCTTTCCACCCCGCTCATGCAGCTATTCCGTGCCGGCGCGTTCAGCATGGACGATGTGCGCTTTGTGGCAAGCATCCTTGCCATGTGGGCCATTTCGCTGCCGTTCTACTCGGTGAGCATGTTCATCTATAACGTGTATGCCAGCATCCGCAAGTTCAGCGTGTTTGCCGCTATCAGCTGCGGGCTGGTTGTGGTGCAAGTTGCGCTGTACGCTGTGCTGTGCGGTACCGATGAGCTGGGGCTTTACGGCGTGCCCCTTGCTGACCTTGCGTATTACGGCCTGTTGTGCATTATCGGCATGCTGGTGCTGCGCAAATACGTGGGCAGCGGCATTAAATACGGACACATGCTTTTCCTTGCGGTGCGGGCGTGCATTGCCAGCGCTTTGGGTGCTGGAGCTGCGTATTTGCTGCTGGGCGTTTTGTCGTCTGCGCTTTCCGTCATGGGGTCGGGCATGCTTGCCGGCCTTATTCAGCTCTGTCTCTGCGGCATGGTGGGACTCGTGGTCACGTTCGGGCTTTGCCTTGCGTTCCGCATTCCCGAAATGCGCACCATCACCCGCCGCTTCAAGCGCTAACTAAATTGTTGACAAATTACCCCACCTTTTGTCAACAATCTTAATCTTCCTGACGGTTTGTTGCTTCGCGGGGTCCAAGCTGCCGCCAAACCACCCTATCGGACTCAAGCGGACGTAAACCACCCCGTTGAACTCAAGCGGTCATCGCGGCTCTCGTAAGAAGCGCGATGACCGCTTGACGCACCCCTCTTTTGCCATCACTTTCAATCTTTCTGGCGATTTTCTGCTTCGCGGGATTCATGTTGTTGAAAAAGGGGCCTCAAATTCGAAGTTGATGCAGGTTGGAAGTAGGTCAAGGGCACGAATTGAGGTATTTTCTAACGCAGGGGCCACCCTCAAAAAGCAAGTCTCAATAAAACACCAGTTCAGAGTTATTTTCATTTAGGTTGCATTGAGATTTCTTACGAAAGCAAGAGAGCGACCTACTTCCAACCTATCACAACTTCGAATTACAACCTGTTTTTTTCAACAACATGATAAAAACACCCCACTTTTCTGTGGGTTAGCCAAGACTCACTTTTTTGCGACCTGGGGAAACGCTGATTTCCGATAGCAGCATAGAAGAAAATCCACCGAAAAGTGGGTCGTTTTTATCATTGGACCCAAATGGGAAAGCGGTTAGCCCTGCAAAGATCCGGGAAACGCTTGCAAAAGGAGAGGTCCCACAAAAACCCTCCCCTCGGGCGTGAGGGGAGGGTATCGGAAGCGCCGGCAAGGGGTTGTGGTATTAGCAACAGACGGTGGCTCCCCTTGCCAGCCGGAAAGATCATTGCAGAAGCTCACCTAATACTGCTTGGACGCATAGACACCGCACGAACGTCGCATCCTGTCGCGTCAGCCGCACTTCAGCCAAACGCGAATCGCGTGCACGCAGCACGCATCAACGCAACATCAGGCACACGCGGGCAACAAGCCGCTACGCACCCCATCCGCGCAACGCCGCATACTGAATGGCGAATGCATCGTTGGCCGTCACTTGGCCATCGGGGCCGCCATCAGGCGCGCCGGTCACATCGGCGCGGGACCACATGGCAGCGTAGTCCGGAAGCGCCGTGTACTTGCCCAACGCAATATCGTACGCCAGCTGCGCGTCCACCACGTTCAGCCACCCGTTGCCATTCACGTCGCCGCGTTTCATGGCCAAGTAACCCGGAGCGGCCGTGCCGCCATCAATACGAGCATACTCCCAGCCCACATGCATCGAATCATACGCGGTTCCCATTCCGCCCACCAAAGCATAGCAGTAGCCGAACATAGAGTCACACGCCGCATACCGCGAGATAGCGAATGCATCCGAAGCGTAAATCGTACGCAGATTGTTGCAGCCCTGGAACATATACTTCGCATCCCTTACGTTAGACATGTCGAACGATCCCAAATCAAGCACTTCAAGCGCAACGCAGCCCGCGAACATGGAATCCATCTTAGTCACATTCGAGGTATCAAACGAAGAAACATCCAGCGAAGTCAGCGCCTTGCAGACCTGGAACATGTAACCCATATTTTCCACGCTCGACGTATTAAACGAACTCAAATCAAGCGCTGTAAGCGCGTAGCATCCCCCGAACATACCGTTCATGTTTGTCACGTTCGAAGTATCGAACGAAGAAACGTCCAGCGAAGTCAGCGCCTCGCAACTATTGAACATATCGCTCATGTTTTTCACGCTTGACGTATTAAGGCGTCCCAAATTGAGCGTCTTGAGCGCAGTGCAGTCAGAGAACATGGAATTCATTCCAAGCACCTTCGCCGTGTTGAACGACGAAACATCAAGCGAGGTCAACGCTTTGCAGCCGTGGAACATATACCCCATGGTAATCACGTTTGCCGTGTTGAAGCTAGACACATTCAACGAAGCAAGGGCGTTGCAACCCAGGAACATGTTATACATAGTTGTTACGTTAGACGTATCGAAAGACGAAAGATCAAGTGCCTCAAGCTTCTCACACCCCACGAACATAGATTCCATGCGCTTCACCTGCGTAGTGTTGAAACCCGAAAAGTCAATTGAGGTCAAATTCGTGCAGTTTGCAAACATGCGGGTCATATCGGTCACGTTCGAAGTATCCAAAGGCGTTACGTCAAGCGACGTAAGCGAGCTGCAGCTCGCAAACATCGATTTCATGTCGGTCACCCGCGAAGTGTCCAGCTCCGAAAAATCAACAGTTGTCAAGTTCTCGCAACCCGAGAACATATAAGCTGTCCAGTTCGTGGACACGCCCGGCTCAAAAACAGCAGACGTGATCGATTCGCACTGCGAGGACCACGGCACACCACCGAAGGTGCCGCCAAGATCGTAATCCATCTTGCCCGATGCGCCGTTCCCCAGCGGCCGCACCGTAAGCTTGCCGGCAGAGTTAATCATCCACTCGCACGTGCCCACACGCGTCCAACCCTCCGTTGGCTGCGGAATAACATAGGTCTCAACGCCCGATGCGCGGTCTCGATTAGCGCTCAGCATGACGTATGACCAGTCATACAGGTTCCCTGCTGTATCCATCCATGAGGCTTCCCGCAGATTCGAGTTCGTGAAATTCTGACCAGCTGCCAAGGTCAGCCGGGAAAGTTTCGGGCTGTTCGAGAAGAAATATGACGCGTTCGTCGAAGCGGAAAGGACAAAGTTCGACACATCAAGCGTCTCAAGCGAGTCGCAAACCGAGAACATACCGTGCATATCGGTAACGTTTGCGGTATTAAAAGACGACACATCCACCGAGGTCAACGCCGCGCATTCCGAGAACATGATGCGCATGGTGGCAACTTTCGAAGTGTTAAACGACGACAAGTCCAGCGAAGTTAGCGCCGAGGCACCATTGAACATGCCAAGCATAGAGGTCACTTGGGAAGTATCGAACCCCGAAAGGTCAATCGATTCGAGCGATGAGCACACACCAAACATCAGCGCCATCGCCTTCACGTTCGAGGTGTCTACATTACTCAGATTCACTGATTTAAGCGATTTGCAGCCGAAGAACATGTAACTCATGCCCTCTGCGTTCTGGGTGTTCAGCTCCGAAAGGTCGGCGGTAACCAGGTTCTCGCATTCCCGGAACATGTGCTGGCACCAGTTTGTGCTCACGCCCGGTTCCACCATCACCGACGTGATGGATGCACGCTGATCGTACCAGGGAGCATATCCCGATAACGCGCCCAAACTGCCTGATAAGCCATTGCCCAGCGGACGGATGGTGAGCTTGCCGGCTGCGTCGATCATCCACTCGCACGTGCCCGATTGCGTCCAACCTGGAGTCAGGGACGCATCGGCGGGAACAGCGGCTGCTGGTTCCGCCGCCGGTGCCACAGGTGCTGCGGGCGCGGAAGGTTCAGACGCGGAAGGTGCCGCCAGCGCATCGACCAGGTCGGATGCAGAAGGCGCCGCAAGGGTCGCGGAGGAGTCAGCAGCAACACCGGGTGCCGCAGGCGCCGTTAGCGGCTCAGAGGCGATGGGGGGGGTCAGCGCGGTTGCCGCCTCATCGACAGCGTCACCCGTTGCGAAGGCCGGCACGGGCGCAAGCCCCAACGCCAGCACGACCGAAAGGAAGACGTTCGCGGTCTTTCGATAGGAGGAAGCTCTTGTTTTCATTGTCTGTCCACCTCTTTCTGTAAGCGATGCCAGTACCACTGCTTACAGTATACAGAGGTCAGAAGCCTATTTCGCGCCCAAAAGAAAGATTGGGACACGTGTCCCATCTACGCGCCGATTTTGCGCCACAAGGTCACGTTTTTGTTGACAAATTACCCCACCTTTTGTCAACAAACGAGGAAGGATTCAAGCATTTTTCGGTAGCGTGGCGGCAAGGGATTCGCCGAACGGACTCCGCTTGGATAATGCTTCTTTGTGACTGTGGCTCACTCAACTTATCCAGAGCGTCGTACGTCGGCTCATTCCCTTACCGCCACCATCAACTGGAAAGCTCTTACTTGGGGGGGTGGGGTCTATGCGTTTCGCGCGCAGTTCCGCAGCGACGAGAACAGTCCAGTGGACTGTTCTCCAAAGCGAGGACTGTTTGAGCACGAAATGCATGGACCCCACCCTCTTCAACAAAGGAGACAGCCGGAAAGTCATGCGGCGAATCCCTTGTCGCCACCGTTCCCGAGCCAGAAAACCAACCCCTTCTCCTTCCCTACAAACTATGACCTGGAAAAACGCAAGTGGCGCACCCAACCTGGGCACGCCACTTGACTAAAAATCGAAGGAAATTGAGAGTTGTGCCGAATTTTTTCCAGCACTAAAGCCGTAAAAGCAGCACAGCCCACCACTTCACCACTTCCCGACCCCGCAATTGTTGACAAAAGGTGGGGTAATTTGTCAACAACGGACTTTTCGCGCGCCTACATCAGGCGCGCCTACATCGGACGACGATGCATGGGCTCGGTAGTCAAAATCAGCGGCCCGTCTTCCGTAATGGCAACGGTCTTCTCGAAATGGGCGGACGGCTTGCCATCGCGCGTGCATACCAGCCAACCATCGGGCATCTGGCGCGTCTTTTCGGTACCCATGTTGATCATAGGCTCAATGGCCAGCACCATACCGGCCTCCAGCTTCAATCCCGTGTGCTTGCGTCCCCAGTTCGGAACGTTGGGATCTTCGTGCATATCGTGGCCAATACCGTGGCCCACGTATTCGCGCACCACGCCATAACCTGCCGCTTCTGCAATCTCTTGGCACGCCGCGCCGATATCACCCAGACGGTTGCCCACACGCGCCGCGTCAAGCGCCGCCCACATGCACTTCTCCGTAACATCCAGCAAGCGCTGCTTTTCTTCGGAGATCTTGCCAACCGCATACGTCCACGCGTTATCGCCAACCCAGCCGTCAACGATAGCACCCGTATCAATGGAAATAATATCGCCTTCGTGCAGAATGCGCGTTGCAGACGGAATGCCATGAACAATTTCCTCGTTGATAGAAGCGCAGATAGAACCCGGGAAACCACCATACCCCTTAAACGCGGGAATGCCGCCTTCCAAGCGAATGATGGTCTCGGCAATGTTGTCCAGCTCCAACGTGGAAATGCCCGGCTCAATTTTTCTGCCCACTTCGCGCAGAACCTTTGCAGAAATACGACCCGCTTCCTTCATTGCCTCGATTTGCGCGGGGCTCTTTTTAATAACAGCCATACGATGCATGCCTTTCTCTAATTTTTATCGGGGAAAAGTATACACCGCATGGCCGCATCATGCAGAAAAGCGCAGAAAAGGAATGTTAAATTGCCGCGAAGCCGCGCTCCAAGTCGGCAATAATGTCATCGATGTGCTCGGTGCCAATGCTCAGACGAATCGTGTTCTGGTAAATGTTCTGATCCGCCAGCTCTTCATCGGTGAGCTGCGCATGCGTTGTAGTGGCCGGATGAATGACCAGGCTCTTCACATCGGCAACGTTTGCCAGCAAGCTGAAAATTTGCAGGTTGTCAATGAAGCGCCACGCTTCTTCGCGGCCGCCCTTGATGTTGAACGTGAAAATGCTGGCGCCACCATTCGGGAAATACTCCTGATACAGCTCGTGATCAGGATGCTCGGGCAAGCTGGGATGGTTGACCTTCTCAACCTTGGGGTGGTTCGCCAGGAAGTCCACAACTTTCTTCGTATTCTCAACATGGCGTTCAATGCGCAAAGAAAGCGTCTCGACGCCCTGCAGCAGCAAGAAAGCGTTAAAGGGGCTGATGCATGCGCCCTGGTCGCGCAGCAAGATGGCGCGAATGTACGTCACAAACGCAGCGGGGCCGGCGGCCTGCGCGAACGAAACACCGTGGTAGCTGGGGTTCGGCTTCGCAATTTCGGGGTAACGATCGGCCTGAGCCGTCCAATCGAAGGAGCCACCGTCAACAATAACACCACCCAAACTTGTACCGTGACCACCAATGAACTTCGTTGCGGAATGCACAACAATGTCTGCGCCATGCTCAAGCGGGCGAATCAAAAACGGCGTGCCGAACGTGTTGTCAACGGCAACGGGAATATTGTGGGCATGCGCCAGCGCTGCAATTTTATCGATGTTGGGAATATCAGAATTCGGGTTGCCCAACGTCTCCAGCCATACGACCTTCGTATTCGGGCGAATTGCTGCCTCGATCTCATCCAGGTTATGCGCATCAACAAACGTAGTCTCCACGCCGAAAGAGCGCAACGTGTGCGCAAGCAGATTGTACGTGCCGCCATAGATGGTCTTTTGCGCCACCACGTGGTCGCCCGCTTTTGCAAGCGCCTGAATGGCGTACGTGATAGCAGCAGCACCAGACGCAACAGCAAGCGCCGCAGTACCGCCCTCAAGTGCCGCAATGCGCTCTTCAAACACGCCTTGCGTGGAGTTCGTCAAACGTCCGTAAATGTTGCCCGAATCAGCCAAGCTGAATCGATCGGCAGCATGCTGAGAGTCGTGGAACACATACGAGGTGGTTTGATAGATGGGTACGGCACGGGAGTCGGTTGCGGGGTCGGCTTGCTCTTGGCCAACGTGGAGCTGAAGCGTTTCAAACTTATACTGAGACATGATGAATTTCCTTTCAAAGTAATGCCCAGCTAGTGGCTAGGCTTAATGTGCGAAAGGTACTTTACTCCAACATTCTTCGTTTGCCTAGGGTGTTGCTATTATCGAAATTTAATATCCAGCTCTGTGTTTTATTGAAAATAGACAATTGACGCCGCACAAGCCGAGGCACTGAGGTGCTAAGACGCTGCGAATCCAGCATTGCACAATCGAACCTCTTCCCCACTCCGAGAAAAAGAAAAGACCCGCCGAAGCAGGTCTTTTCCAAAATATGTGATAGAACGTTATTCAGCAGCAACGGTGTAGTTGCGCGTAACGGCAGGGTCAACGTCAATGCCGGGGCCCATCGTGGACGAAATAGTGATGGACTTAACGTACTTACCCTTTGCAGCAGCAGGCTTCATGCGCAGGATTTCGTCGTAGATTGCGCCGTAGTTCTCGGCAAGCTGCTCAGCGGTGAAGCTGACCTTACCAATGATTACGTGAGCAATACCAAAACGGTCTGCACGATACTCAACCTTGCCACCCTTAAGTTCGCTGATAGCCTTAGCAACGTCCTTGGTGACGGTACCCAGCTTGGGGTTGGGCATCAAGCCGCGGGGGCCCAAGATCTTACCCAAACGACCAACCTTAGCCATCATTTCGGGAGTAGCAACAGCGGCGTCAAACTCAATGTTGCCAGCCTGGATATCGGCAACCAGATCGTCGGAACCAACGATGTCGGCGCCAGCAGCCTCGGCAGCACGAGCGAGTTCGCCTTCAGCGAAAACAGCAACGCGAACGGTCTTACCAGAGCCATTGGGAAGGCTGATCATACCACGCAGCTGCTGGTCAGCTTTACGGGTATCAACGCCCAGACGGAAGTCCGCAACAACGGTCTCGTCAAACTTAGCGGTAGCAACTTCCTTCAGCAAAGTTGCAGCAGCCAACGGAGCGATAGGAGCTTCGGGCATCTTGGCAAGCGCGGCGCGCATGTTCTTGGATTTCTTTGCCATTTCAATTCCTTTCGTGGTAATGGCGGGTGTGGCTAACCCTTCCACTTACATAAGAAGCAAGTAAATTACTTGCCAGCGAGCATAGCAGCAACCTTCTTGGAAGGCACGTACTTCTTCTTCATCTCGCGACCTTCAATACGAACGCCCATGGAACGAGCGGTGCCTGCAACGATCTCCATTGCAGCCTCAACCGTATTAGCGTTGAGGTCGGGCATCTTGGTCTCAGCGATGGTGCGCAGCTGCTCTTCGGTCAGAGTACCAACAGCCTGCAGCTGGGGAATGCCAGAACCGGACTTAATGCCCAAAGCCTGCTTGATCAAAACGGCAGCGGGAGCAGTCTTGCAGATAAAGGTGAAAGACTTGTCCTCGTAGACGGTGATCTCAACAGGAACGATGGTGTCGCCCTTGTCAGCAGTCTGAGCATTGAATGCCTGGCAGAACTGCATGATGTTAACACCCTTAGAGCCCAACGCGGGGCCAACCGGAGGCGCAGGATTTGCCTTGCCGGCAGGGATTTGCAACTTTACAAATCCAGTAACTTTCTTTTCAGCCATTGCGAACTACCTTTCAGTTACGCTGCAAAATGTTACTAACACGTTCTATCAACTAAACATCCTTTGCGAGAAGCCCCGGTCCACTCGGGCGCAAAACGATGCACGTGTTATCGTCTTAAATCTTTGAAACCTGGTCAAAAGCAAGTTCAACGGGGGTTTCGCGTCCAAAGATGGAAACAAGAACCTTGACTTTGCCGGCTTCGGGCTGAACTTCGGAAATAACGCCATCGAAGTCCGCCAAAGGACCAGAAGAAACCTTGACAACCATGCCAGCTTCCAGATTCGTGGAAACCTTCTTGGGGGTTTCTTTGCTGGTGCGCTTCATGATCTTGTTGTATTCCTCACGCGTAAGGGGGGCGGGATTGCCCTGGCTACCAACAAAACCCGTTACGCCGGGGGTGCTGCGAACCGCAGCCCAGCTGCGATCATCAAGCTCCATACGAACAAGAACGTAGCCCGGGAAAACTTTCTTTTCGCTTTCTACGCGCTTGCCGCCATCTTTGATTTCAGCAACAACCTGAGTTGGGATTTCAATACCAAAGATGTTGTTCTCCAAACCCATGGTCTCAATACGCGTTTCAAGGGCAGCTTTGACCTTGTTCTCGTATCCAGAATAGGTGTGAAGCACATACCATTTTTTGGACATATTCTACCTACGCTCCCAAGCTCGAGATAAGAACAAGAAGAGGAGTCACGATTGCATTGTCAAGCAGTGCAACGTAAACGCCGAAGAACAGCAAAGCGGCAACCACTACAACGCTCCAACGGAGCACTTCTTGCTTGGTGGGCCACGTTACGCGCTTCATTTCCGAACGAACTTCTTTCAGGAAAACAAAGTGCTCTTTCTTAGGCTTCTTTTCCTCTTTTTTCTGCTTTTTCTCAGCAGCAGAAGAAGCTTGAGCCGGCTTAGACTCTTCGCTCTTCTTAAACAAACTAGTTTTGGTCTTCTTGGAAGAGTCGTCGGCAACAGATTGTGCTTCCTGCTCTTTTTGAGACTCTAACTCACGAGCTTGCTTACGGGCTGCACGGGCAGCGGATGCTTTTGCTCGCTGAGTCTTTGATTTCTGAGCCATTTTTATCCTTACGACCGATTTATTAATACTACTTAACGCCAAAGAAGCAGCCCCTAAGGCTGCTCTAACAAACAAGCTGGCAGGCCAGGTAGGACTCGAACCCACAACTTGCGGTTTTGGAGACCGCTGCTCTACCAATTGAACTACTGGCCTGTATTCCTGTTTCCTTGACTACTTATCGAGTTTCACGATGCAGGGTGTGATGTCCACACCACTTGCAGTACTTCTTCAACTCGATACGGTCAGGGTTGTTCTGCTTGTTCTTTTTGGTCGTGTAATTGCGGCGCTTGCACTCAGTGCAGGCCATAGTGACCAAAGTACGCATGAATTCTCCTTTTACCGATACGGGCTGTGCTTGCGAAGCTGCACATGAATTTCAAGAGAAGGGGTTCATCTAAGACGAACCCCTTCGTCTTATGCAATAAGTAGCGAACTACTCGATAATCTTGGTAACCTTACCAGAACCAACGGTGCGGCCACCTTCGCGGATAGCAAACTTCAGGCCCTCTTCCATAGCGATGGGGTGAATCAGCTCGCCAATGATGGAAACGTTGTCGCCAGGCATAACCATTTCGACACCCTCAGGCAGCTCCACAACGCCAGTCACGTCGGTGGTGCGGAAGTAGAACTGAGGACGATAGCCGGAAACGAAGGAGGTGTGACGGCCGCCCTCTTCCTTGGTCAGAATGTAAACCTGACCCTCGAACTTGGTGTGAGGAGTAACGGTACCGGGCTTGCAGAGAACCTGGCCACGAACGATGTCCTCACGCTTGATGCCGCGGAGCAAGCAACCGATGTTGTCGCCAGCCTCAGCTTCGTCGAGCAGCTTGCGGAACATTTCGATGCCGGTGCAAACCGTGGTGGTGGTGTCCTTGATACCAACGATTTCCAGAGGATCGTTCATGTGCAGAACGCCGCGCTCAACACGACCGGTAGCAACGGTGCCACGACCGGTGATGGTCATGGTGTCTTCAACAGCCATCAAGAAGGGCTTGTCAACGTCGCGCTCGGGAGTGGGGATGTAGGTATCAACAGCATCCATGAGCTCCCAAATCTTCTCCTGCCAAACTGGATCGCCTTCCAGAGCCTTCAGAGCAGAACCGCGGATGATGGGGGTGTCGTCTCCCGGGAACTCGTAGGAGTCCAGAAGCTCACGAACTTCCATCTCAACGAGCTCGATGAGCTCTTCGTCGTCAACCATGTCGCACTTGTTCAGGAAGACAACGATGTAAGGAACGCCAACCTGGCGGGCCAACAGGATGTGCTCACGAGTCTGAGCCATGGGGCCGTCGGTAGCAGCGATAACCAGGATAGCACCGTCCATCTGAGCAGCACCGGTGATCATGTTCTTAACGTAGTCAGCATGGCCGGGGCAGTCAACGTGTGCGTAGTGACGCGTGTCGGTTTCGTACTCAATGTGAGCAATGGAGATCGTAATACCGCGCTCGCGCTCTTCAGGAGCCTTGTCGATCTGATCGAAAGCGGTGAAGTCTGCATGAGCAGTACCGTGAGAACCGTCGTTCATAGACAGGGTCTTGGAGATAGCAGCGGTAAGAGTGGTCTTGCCGTGGTCAACATGGCCGATGGTGCCAATGTTTACATGGGGCTTACCACGATGAAATGTTTCTTTTGCCATTTTTCAGTCCTTCCTCATAAATCGGATAGGGTCATCTTTTTCAAGATGATAAAACACGCGCCCTGACGGGCGCGATCTATCTAAAATGGTAGCGGTGACTGGATTCGAACCAGTGACGCCACGGGTATGAACCGTGTGCTCTAACCAACTGAGCTACACCGCCATTATCAAACTCGGATTAAACCGAAGTAATCAAATGGAGCCTGTGAGCGGATTTGAACCGCTGGCCTCATCCTTACCAAGGATGTGCTCTACCCCTGAGCCACACAGGCGAGAAATGGTGGGAGCGCTAGGATTCGAACCTAGGTAAGCATAGCTAACGGGTTTACAGCCCGTCCCCTTTAACCACTCGGGCACACTCCCAAATTCTTCGCTCAATTCATGTGCATTTATCAAGCTGCCACTTCCTTAGAAACTTTCTTTCCGCGGAAGCAGACGGTATATTACGCGAGTCTCGGCAACATGTCAACACCTTTCTACGTATCCGGGCGTATCTTTTTTCTTGCCGCTGCGTATTCACACCGTGTACACATCGTAGCAATAAAAAGCAGCATCGCGTGGATTGAAAGAATAGAAAAACGTTGCCCGCAAACGGCAAAGCGCTCCGTTATATGAACTATATATAGTTAGTTTACGCAAGATGTGTAATCTGCGTTCGCTTTCCCAGGCCCACGCTGTTGCTGTGGTATTATCCCTGGAGTATTGACCCCGATTTCGTAAGGGTATTTATTATGCACCAATCATTTGCAAGTAAAAAAACTTTCGCGAAAGCCACGTTGAGCGCAACGCTCGCACTTCTTTTGGCTTTGGCGCTTCCCTTCTCTGCATTTGCAACGCCGGGCGATGACAAGCAGGCCGAAGCCGATGCCGCCTACGCGCAACTGACCGAGAAGCAGGAATTTTTGGACACGGCATCGAATAACTGGGTGGAAGCCGTTGCCGAGCAAGAAGCCGCCGAGGCAGCCGTTGCCGAAGCCCAAGATCGCATTGATGCCGCAACGCAACGCATCGCCAAGCTTCAGGAGCTCATGGGCACGCGCGCGCGTACGATGTATCGCTCCGGCAACCTGACCGTTATCGACCTGCTGTTCGGCGCTACGTCCTTCGAGGAATTCGCGAACAACTGGGACCTTCTGGCCATTTTGAACCAAAACGATGCCGACATGATTTCCGAAACGAAAGATTTGAAGGCCGAAATCGAAGCGCAGAAGATTGTTTTGGTTGAGCAGCAAGAAATTGCTACGCAGAAGGCAAAGGAAGCCGAAGAGATCAAGAACGAAGCTGAATCCGTTGTTGCCGAGATGCAAGCCATCTACGACAACCTGAGCGCCGAAGCCGCTGAGTTGCTTGCCGAAGAGCAGGCTGCACGCGATGCTGCTGCGCTGGAAGAATGGAACAACAGCCAGAACAATGATTCCGACGGCGATGACGACAACGGCGGCGGTTCCTCTTCAGGAAATACGAATAACGACTACTCCGGACGTGCTGATGCAGGTTCGACCGTAGGACGCGCATGGGCTCTGTACAACGAAGGCACGAACACATACGTGTGGGGCGGCGTTGGCCCGACCGGCTTTGACTGCTCTGGCTTCGTGAGCTACTGCCTGACCGGCAACTACAGCCGCCTAGGCACCACTTATACGTTCCTGGGCTACACCGAAGTGTCCGACCCGCAGCCGGGTGACATTGCCGTGAACAGCGCCCACTGCGGCATCTACATTGGCGGCGGCCAGATGATTCACGCTGCAAGCCCCGGTCAGGGTATTGTTGTTGGCCCGGTTCAGGGCGGCATGACGTTCCATCGCTGGTGATTGCCGGTAATCGCTCGCAATCGCCGGCAATCACGAGACCGCAATCACAAGGTTGCGAACGAACCAAGACATATTTACGTACACGAGGGGGCGCTGCGTTCGCGGCGCCCCCTCCCCTTTTCCGCCCCAGCAGAAACGACTTCGCGTTCGACACCGAAGAGCTGCGCAATCCATGGTAAGCGCTACTAGCAGATATAAACCACCTATAAGCGCTTTATCTTATTCCGCAAATCGCGCAAGAAGAAACAGCCGACGGGAGGCGCGGGGCGGGAAGAACCGAGCCGAACTGCGACGCTTTGGATAAGTTGAGCGATCCACAATCAAGGAGGAGCATTATCCAAGCGGAGTCGTGAGGCGAGTTCTTCCCGCCCCGTGTCTTCCCCCATGAGCGCTGCTAAGGCGAGTCCTTCCCAGCCCGCGCCTACTACGTCTTCGCAAGTTCTACGAGAGCGGTTTCCAATCGGAGCCAAGCACAACCAGGACTTCGGTGTCGAACGTGTAGCCGTTGATGCCATTCACCACGCGCCCGGTGCCCAACGCCTGCACAACCGCTTCGCATGCTTCTTTATACGCAGGATCAAGGTAGATGACCAGCGTTTCCGTGTATACGTAGCTATCGGCATTGCCCGTTTCCGCCACGGTAAAGCCCGCATCGGTCAGGATTTGCGCCAGCGATGTGGCGCCGCCCGTCATACCCGAGCCGTTGCGAACCGTAATCTCGAACGACTCCTTGTCAACGGATGTCGCTTGGCTCTGCTGCGTCAAAACGGAAGGATCGGAGCCTTCATCCACCTTTGCCATAAGATTCGTCACACTTGACGCTGTGGGATAGAAAAGCTTTGCGGTGTACCCATGAGCTGTAGAGCTTTGCACGTACCCCTCGATTTGCGCAACGTAAATCTCGCTGCCATTAGCGCCTTGCAGCTCACCCAGAAAGTCCTGAAGTTCGTGCGCCGACATATCGGTGACCAGGTGCGATGCTAAATCGTCAAGCTTGCCATCAAGAACGAAACCGCCGTCGTTCGCAAAAAAGCGCGTGGCGAATGCCTGCGCGAATTCAAGCTGACAAGCCATCTGCGTTTCAACGCCCTTCTTGTAATTGGACGCCGCTAAATACACAGCAGCCGATGCACCATCAAGCGTTTGCTCGCCCACAGAAAGATAGATGCTACCCGCTTGCGGATCATCCACGACCTCTTTCACGGAAACGGACACGCCACCCAAGTCATCGACGATTTTCACGAATCCCGCTTTATCGATGTGCAGGTAATGGGAAATTTTCGCACCCGTAAGCGATGACACCGCATTCACGACGCTCGACGCGCCCGCAGAAGCCAAAACGGAAGACAGCGACACCTGGGAGTCCCCCGTTGCCACCTTCAAGTTGCCCGGAATAGCCACCAGCGTAATCTGCTTAGAGGCCTGGTCAAGGCGTGCAAGGAGCATGGCGTCAATATTGTTGTTGCCGTTTGTGTCATTCAAATCGGCCGTGAGAAGCGTGTAGAACGGCTGGTCTTGCTCCTGGGCAGTCAGCGAAGCGGACAGAGCGTCATCGCTTCCCGCAGCAAGGCGCGCATCAACCGAAGCGAAGAACGCAAAGTACGCGGCCGCAGCACCAATGCCCGCAATCAGAAGCAACGCCGCCAGAATGAATCCTGCGCGCTTCATGCTTGATTTGCGCTGGATCTCCTGTCCAAAGTTGCGGCGATTCATACGGCGGGAATATGCGCCCACGCTTTCGCCCGACATGGTAGTCGGCGTAATTTGATCAACGTATCCCCTGTTCGCACGCTTAGCTTGACGGCGGCTGGATATATTTGCGGCCGCGGCATTTCCTGAATGGCGCGACATATTTTCTACGTGCGGCACCACGCCCGATGCGGCACGCCGCGCAGAACCCGACACCGCGCCATTCGAAGCGCCGTGATGCGTTCCGTACGTGTTCGAGCGAATCTGCTCCGATGTTTTACGTGACTGAGCAGCATTAACGGTACGATGCGACGCATGCGCAGCAGCACGATGCGCTCCACGATCAGAACCGCCGCCACCGCGCTCCGCGCTACGACTGGAGCTACGGGCCGATGCGCGATGGGACCCACGCTCGCCGCCGCGCCCAGACGAACGCTCGGATTCGCGCCGGGAAGATCGCGATGACCGGGATGTGTTGTTGTCGTCGGAGAATGCCACGTAAAACCCGCTTCGCTCAAGACCCGCTTGCTACACAACTTTGCGCGCAACCGATGCGCCCAAAGATGCAAGTTTGCCCACGTAATCCTCGTAACCGCGGTCGATATGCTCAAGCCCACGCACAATTGTCTCGCCTTCTGCAACAATGCCCGCCAAAACCAGCGCGGCACCGGCACGCAAGTCGGTCGAAGACACCGGCGCGCCCTGAAGCGCGGGAACCCCGCACACCATGGCGTGATGATCCTCGATAGTGATATCGGCACCCATGCGCATGAGCTCGGCCGCAAACATGAAACGATTCTCGAAAACGTTTTCGGTAATCACCGAATTGCCCTGAGCCAACGCTGCCAGCAGCATGAACTGCGCCTGCAGATCAGTGGGAAAACCCGGATGAGGAAGGGTTTGGATATCGGTGCAATGCAACGGTTCGGTGCGCGTAACCGTAATGGAATCTTCCGTGGTGCTTACCGTGCAGCCGAGCGATTCCAGCTTCACCATGGCCATGCGCAAAAACGAAGGATCGATGCCCGTCACCGTTACGGGGCCACCCGTAAGCGCGCCGCCGGCAAGGAACGTGCCCGCCTCAATGCGGTCGCCCACCGTGGTATGCTCACACGGATGCAAATCCTTAAGGGAAACGCCTTCCACCGTAATAGTGGACGTGCCACCACCCGAAACGCGCGCACCCATGGCGTTCAACATATTGCACAAGTCAACGATTTCCGGTTCGCGCGCAGCGTTGTCAATAACGGTTTCGCCCTGTGCCACCACCGATGCCATCAGCATGTTTTCCGTGGCACCCACGCTGGGAAAGTCAAGCGTAATGTACGCACCGCGCAAGCCATCAGGCGCCTGCGCCTGCAAGTCACCGTGCTTCACTTCAAAGCGAACGCCCAACTTCTCCAGGCCCAGCAAATGCATGTCAATCTTGCGCGCGCCAATCTGGCAACCGCCCGGCATAGCCACATGAGCACGGCCGAAGCGCCCAATCAGCGGACCCAGCACCGAAATGCTCGCACGCATCTTGGAAACAAGCTCGTAAGGAGTCTCGTACGAAGTAACCGACGCCGTATCGACAATCAGCGTGTGGGGGTCCTGCTCATCGCGTTGAACCGTCGCGCCCAATCGGCGCAGCACATCGCTCATGACCTCTATGTCCGAAATCTGCGGAACATTATGCAGCACGCACTTGCCCTGACCCAGCAACGCTGCGGCCATGAGCTTCAGCGCGGAATTCTTCGCGCCGGAAACGCGCACCGTGCCGCTCAGGACGCCCGTGCCTTCGACAACAATTACTTCTTCAGACATAAAAGCCCCCGCTTCGCATACTCTTTTCGCGTATAAGTTGGCCAGCGCTTCCGAAAAGCCGCAGCGCTGGCAACGGTTTGTAACGACGGTTTTTAGAACTGGCGCAAGAAACGCATATCGCCTTCGATAAGCATACGCAGGTCAGGCACGTTGTACTTCAAGCACGCAACGCGCTCTACGCCCACGCCAAACGCAAAGCCGGAATAGACTTCGGGGTCAATGCCCGACATGCGCAACACGTTGGGATCCACCATGCCGCAGCCCAAAATTTCCAGCCAGCCGGTGCCCTTGCACATGCGGCAGCCTTCGCCGTGGCAAATGCCGCAGCTCACGTCCGCTTCGGCAGACGGCTCGGTGAATGGGAAGTAGTGCGCGCGGAAACGCGTCTTGCGCTCTTCGCCGAACATCTGCTTGCAGAACAGCTCAAGCGTGCCCTTCAGGTCACCAAACGTGATGCCCTTGTCAACAACCAGGCCCTCCATCTGGGTAAACTGCGGAAGATGGCTGGGGTCGGCCACATCGCGGCGATACACCTTGCCGGGCGCAATCACGTAAATGGGCGGCTCTTGGTTCTCCATGGCGTGCACCTGGCAGCCAGAAGTTTGCGTACGCAGCAAAACGTCGGACTCGCCGCGCACCGCGGACTCATCGCCCGAACGGTCCTTCACGTAGAACGTATCTTGCATGCTGCGGCTGGGATGATCGGCCGGAGCGTTCAGCGCCGTGAAGTTGTACCAGTCCGTTTCGACCTCGGGGCCGGAAATAACGCTATAGCCCAGGCCGGCAAAGAAGTCGCACATCTCGTCGGAAATCTTGTTGATCAAGTGGCGCGTGCCCATTTGCTGGGAACGACCAGGAAGCGTGACGTCAACGGCAGCGGCGTTGATCGCGGCCATAAGTTCAGAAGCCGTCAGTGCGGATTTACGCTCTTCAAGGGCGCTTTCCACAATGGCGCGCGCTTCGTTTACCGTTTTGCCCACCACGGCGCGCTCTTCTTTGGGGAGCTTGCCCATGGAACGCAGGTAGCCGGTAAGGGTGCCCGACTTGCCCAAAACGGCAACGCGTACTTTGTCCAATTCAACGGTATTTTCAGCAGCAGCGATTGCTGCAAGCGTTTCATCACGCAAGGTGCTCAGTTCTTCAATAACGCTCACGAGCGTTCCTTTCCTTCATTACAAACGTAACCATGTAGTATACTCCAAAAACTGCGCAAACCCGGCAAGCGTAAGGGGAAAACACAGGAGCAGCATGGTGCGTGTGGGCAGGGCGCAACAAACCAGCTAGTCGTTTGGAACGGCACCCCGCTGGTCTTTCAGCCACTCGTCTAGCAGGAACGCATCGCTTTCGCGCAAAACGCGATTGGCAGGCAGTTGAGCCGCATACGCGCGACCGCGCTTCGTTGCCAACGCGCGCGGACCGAAAGAGAAATAACATCCTGCGCGGCGTGCTGCCACCAGCTGATCGCTTGTGCCCGAAAACCAGTGGAAGATGCAGACGCACGTATCAAAGCAACCAGCCTCTTGCAGTATTTCAAGCGCCTCACCCGCCGCTTGAACAGCATGGATAGATAGGATACGCGACCGTGCGCCCACGCCGTTTGTAGCCGTACGACCCGCAGCCGCCCGGGCGATTGCGCGAAACGCCGCAAGCTGGTTATCGCGCGTGCACGCATGCTTCGGGGAAAAATCAAGGCCGACTTCGCCCATGAGCCATGCATCGGATAGCAACTGCAACGCGTCATCCACCTGGGCGTTCGCAATGGCAGCATTGGCCGAAACGCGCCACGGATGCAAGCCCAGCCCGAGCGAAACATTGGCGGGCAAACCCGCATCGCAAAAACGCACATACTCATCAGGCGTTTCCGTCATGCAGAAAAAGTGCTGGTCAGGGTGCGTTTGCGCATACGCGCGAAAGCAAGGGTCGTGCTGAAGGTGACAATGGGCGTCAAGCTTTGCGGGATCAAACTGCGTCACGTCAAGCCACGCTGGATCGCGTTGCGTCGTATCAACTTCCGCGGGGTCAAACTGCGCTGCCCCCCGCTGCGCAACATCGAAGCTCGTAAGCTGCTCTTTTCCGCTCATGCGCGCTCCTTCCCTTGCTCAACCGTGCCGCCGCGCAACACCGCGCGCCGCCTTGCCCTGTTCCGTTGCACTGGAGCCGCAGGTCCCGCCTTGCGACCCCAGTTTCACACTGGCCGCACCAGAGCGCGCACCCCTTCTGCTGCTTGGGCCTTCCCCGTAAGCGCCTAGCGCTCAAGCACGCCGCGCTCCTTGATGAACGAGCGAATGTGCCAGCTGTGGAAGTTGCACACGAACCACATCAGGCCCGAAAGCGGGTAGAGCAGCAGCAACGCCGGCATCAGAATGCCCGAGTCCTCGAAAAGAAACATCAGAATAGCAGTGACAATCAGCGCGTAAAATGCGCCGTGGAATTCGCTATGCAGCTTCCAAAACGCCTCGTAAGGGCCGGGCTGCACGATAGCAATGAACAGCAGGAATCCCACCACGGCCACAAAAAGCACCGTAAGCAGCGGAGAAAACACCAGCGTATCCCAGCAATACTTGCCCACGTTCACAAAAACCTGGACGATCTGACCAAAAAGGTCGCCCGCGAAGAAATTCACATGACCACCCATATGCGAGCCGCTGTTGAACGTGGTGTCCAAGAACAGCACCGCAATGGCAAGAAGCCCCGAAACAAAAACGGCCGCTACCACTTCGCGTTTACTGAATTTATGTCCGCTAAACAGGCGCCACGACACGAACGTTCCCACTAAGCCCCAGATGATAACGCCAAAATTCGCGCCCCACCACGGAGCCGCAATCACCGTGCAAATAATCAGCGACGCCACCGGATACAACCAGCGCCGCAAACGCTGCGACAACTTGCTAAAGGGTCTGCGCGTCAAATAGAACGCCACCAGCATGACCCACGAACCAAAAAGCAGCGCCGCACCCTCGTTGCCAATGCCGAAGAAGCGCACGCCTTCCACCGGCGCATACGAAAGATAGCTGCCCACCGAAAGCGGACCACCCGCCAGCTGATCAAGCATCAACGTGATCACCGTAGCGCCCAAAAGCCCCATATAAGCCCAGGTCCAGCGGAAAACAAGCGCCACAATCAAGCACACGAGCGATATTTCAAGAACGCAGAACCAGAAATAGTCCAGGCAAATTTCGGCATCGGGATGCGTAGGCAGCTGCAGCATCATCAGATACGTGGCAAGCGGAATGGCAAGCGAGAATATCCACATGATGCGCGCGGCCGGCAGCAGATACGCCAGCACTTTCGGCCGAATGCGAATCTCCAAGAAGAGCAGCACCGCCGTGCACAGCACCGCAAAGATCAGAATTGCAACCATGACCACAACAAAGCTTGGCTGAGATTCCTGCAGCGCAGTTGCCATGGCGGAGTCGCGCTCCAGAATGTTCAAACGCGTGATAGTGGGCATAAGCTCCGACGCGGGATAAACGGTCAGGCTTGCCGGAAAACGCTGCGACGTGGACGCAAGCGCGTCAACTGCGGCAATGGCATCGCGCGTGGCAATCAAGCCCATGTGGCGGGTGGTCGAAGACGTGAAAAGTCCCTTGTCAGAGGCGTCTTTTACCACGAAGCAAGAATAATCCTCGGCCTCATCGCATTCACCCAAAAACGCCACGGAATTCGTGATGACCAGCGAATCGCCCGTTTTCAGGTTGTTCACCACGCGATTCATGACTTCTTCCATGCCTTCGGGGCTGATCGTTTTGAACGCAAGAACATGCAGTGATGTTAGATCTTTATGCTCATCCCAGTTCAACGCGCCGTTGTACGTCAAATTCGCCGAAGCGTTCGCGTACACAAAGCTGTAAAGCGTGGGGGTAGCATCCTGCTTGATATCGCTCCATTCCCAGCCGGGGGCTACAATCAGGTACACGTCGCCGCGCTCGATGCTGTCGGAATGAGTGAAAAGCCGCTCAATACGCGTTTCGGCGCGCACTTGGCTCATGGTGGTGTACGGCACGCCATATTGGGAGGTGGAAGACACCGACAAGAAGGGTTCCTCCGCAAACGCACGCGTCGTGGGCACGCACAACGTTGCAATCAGCAGCAGCAACGAAAGCAGCGCGAAGACACCAGCGAACGCCCCCGAAGACATACCGAAACGAGCAGCTGCAGAAGCACCGCGCGCGGGAGCACCGGAGCACCCGACCACCCATGAAGACGCACCGAAACGGACTGGCGCAGCCACGTTGCGAACACGCGACACGCCCGCACTGCGGCCTTCCCCAACACCGTCTGAAGCATAATGCGAATATTTTAAGTCGTTTATCATGCACGGCAGTATAGCACGCCGCTCAATTGCGGTATTATATTTAATTACGCAATTAGCATTCGTGTAAGCGAAAAAACACGGATGCCCCACCAAAACCGCAGGTGAGTTGCATACGACAGGCAAAAGGATACGGAGAAGAGGATTCATGCCCGTAACAGACTTCCTAAGAAGGAACGCCGCTGAATACGGCAACGAGGTAGCGCTGGTAGAGCGCAACCCGGAAATCAAAGAACACCGTCGCGTCACGTGGCGCGATTATGACCTGATCGAAAGCACCGAAGCGCAGCCGTATCGTCGCGAAATCACCTGGCATGTGTTTGACGAAAAAGCGAACCGCTTTGCCAACTTGCTGCTTTCGCGTGGCGTGAAAAAGGGCGACAAAGTGGGCATTCTCATGATGAACTGCCTGGAATGGCTGCCCATTTATTTTGGCGTGCTGAAAACCGGCGCGCTGGCGGTGCCACTGAACTTCCGCTACGACAGTTCCGAAATTGAGTACTGCCTGAATTTGGCCGACGTTGACGTGTTGGTGTTCGGTCCCGAATTCGTGGGCCGCATTGAAGAGATTGTGGACACCATTCAGCGCAATCGCCTGCTGTTCTTCGTGGGAACAGACTGCCCCACGTTCGCGGAAAGCTACAACGAGCTCACGGCGAACTGCTCCAGCAAGGACCCCATGATTCCCCTGAAGGAAAGCGACGACGCCGCCATTTACTTCAGCAGCGGTACCACGGGCTTTCCCAAGGCAATTCTGCATAACCACGAAAGTCTGGCGCAAGCTGCGGAAATGGAGCAGATTCATCACAACGTGCAGCACGATGACGTGTTCCTATGCATTCCGCCGCTGTATCACACCGGCGCGAAGTTCCATTGGATGGGCAACTTGATTGCCGGCTCGAAAGCCGTGATTTTGCGCGGCGTGAAGCCCGCCGACATTTTGAGCGCCGTAAGCTCCGAACAATGCACCACCGTGTGGCTACTGGTGCCGTGGGTGCAAGACATTCTGCATGCCATTGAAACGGGCGAAGTGAACCTGGACGATTACAAGCTTGACCAGTGGCGTCTTATGCACGTGGGCGCGCAGCCCGTTCCGAAAAGCCTGATTGAGCGCTGGCTGCAGATTTTCCCCCACCACGATTACGATACGAACTACGGTCTGTCCGAATCCACCGGCCCGGGATGTGTGCATTTGGGCATTGGCAACGTGGAACACGTGGGTGCCATTGGCATTCCGGGCTATCGTTGGCAAACGCGCATTGTGGGCGAAGACAGCCACGATGTGGAAAACGGCGGAGTCGGCGAGCTGTGGGTGAAGGGCCCCGGCGTTATGACCTGCTATTACAACAACCCCGAAGCCACCGCCGAAGTGCTCAAAGACGGCTGGCTACTTACGGGCGACATGGCGCGCATGGACGAAGACGGCTTCATTTGGCTGGTTGACCGCAAGAAGGACGTCATCATTTCCGGCGGCGAGAACATTTACCCCGTGCAAATCGAGGACTTCCTGAACGGTCACCCCGCCATCAAGGACGTTGCCGTTATCGGCTTGCCCGATGCTCGTTTGGGCGAAATTTGCGCCGCCATTATTGAGCTCAAGCCCGAGTTTGAAGGTCTTACCGAGGAAGCCATTAATGAGTTCTGCATGAAACTTCCCCGCTACAAGCGACCGAGGCGTATCATCTTCGCGGACGTTCCACGCAACGCTACCGGCAAGATCGAAAAGCCCCAACTGCGCGAACGGTATGGCGCTTCGAATCTTGTTGATCAGCAGAACAACGCGTAACGCTTTTGGGCGATTGCTCCGCTTTTCGGGGGCGAACGCCTCAAGGCGTTCTGGACCAGGCAGTTCGCCCGCCGCATTTTCAAGGAGGCCTTAAGGTGCCCCGAGAAAATGCAGAAGGGCGAAATGCCAATCCAGAACGTCTTGGGCAGGTAATAGAGTCGTCTTTGACTTATACATACAAGGAGAAAACAGCAATGAAGAAACTAACCGCGAAGGAACTGAAGCAAGCTTATATTGACTTCTTCGTTGAGCACGGCCACACCCTGATCAAGGGCGCTTCGCTCATTCCCGAAAACGACCCCACGGTACTGTTCACCACCGCAGGCATGCATCCGCTGGTGCCCTACCTGATGGGCGAAAGCCATCCGGCGGGAAATCGCCTGGTTGACTGCCAGAAGTGCCTGCGCACCGGCGACATTGACGAAGTGGGCGATGCCAGCCATCTGACGTTTTTCCAGATGATGGGCAACTGGTCGCTCAACGATTACTTCAAAGAGACGTCCATCCCCATGAGCCACGAATTCCTGACCAAGGTGCTGGAGATTCCGCAAGAACGCATTTCCGTGACCGTGTTTGAAGGCGAAGAAGGCATTCCGCGCGACGACGTTTCCGCTGATACGTGGCGTAGCCTGGGCTACCCCGACGAGCGCATCTACTTCTATCCCCGCAAGGAGAACTGGTGGGGTCCCGCTGGCGTGACCGGTCCGTGCGGCCCCGACACCGAAATCTTCTTCGACACGGGCAAAGAGCCTTGCGGTCCCGACTGCCAGCCTTCCTGCGGCTGCGGCAAGTACGTAGAAATCTGGAACAACGTGTTCATGGAGTTCTATAAGGAAGAAGACGGAACATATCGCCCGCTGGGTCGTCATAACGTTGACACCGGCTTGGGCCTGGAGCGCGTATTGTGCCTGCTCAACGGCGTGGATTCCGTTTACGACACCGAACTGTTCAAGCCAATCATCAATCGCATTGAGCAGACCACCGGCATCAATTACGACACGGCAGACGAAGAATCGCGTCGCGCTATTCGCATCATCTGCGACCACATGCGTTCCACCACGTTCTTGCTGGGCGACGAGCGCGGCGTGGTGCCGTCCAACGTTGACCAGGGCTACGTGCTGCGCCGCTTGATTCGCCGCACCATGCGCCACTGCATGAAGCTGGGCATCGATTTCAGCGAGCTTTTGCAGTACGCAGAGATTCTGGTTGCCGATTACCAGGACGAATATCCCGAACTTGCCGAGCACCATCAGGTCATCATCGACCAGCTGGCAAAGGAAATCGATACGTTCTCTAAGACCATCGACAAGGGCACGAAGCTTGCCAACAAGATTATGGACGGCATTCCCGAAGGTGGCCAGATCGATGGCGAAAAGGCGTTCCATCTGTACGACACGTACGGCTTCCCCTTGGAGCTGACCTGCGAACTTGCTTCCGAGCGCGGCTTGACGGTTGACACCGAAGGCTACGAGAAGTTCTTCGCCGAGCATCAGGAAAAGTCCCGCGCGGGCGCTGAGCAGCGCTTCAAGGGCGGCCTGGCCGACAACTCCGAGGAAACCGCCCGCCTGCACACCGCAACGCACTTGCTGCACGGCGCACTGCGCAAGGTGCTGGGCGACAGCGTGTTCCAGCGCGGCTCCAACATTACCGCCGAGCGCCTGCGCTTCGACTTCAACTTTGAGCGCAAGATGACGCCCGAAGAAATTGCCGAAGTTGAGGCAATCGTGAACAAGGCCATTCAAGAAGGCGTGGAAGTTGAATGCCGCGAAATGCCCATCGAGGAAGCGCGCGCTATGGGTGCCGTGGGCATCTTCGACGACAAGTACGGCGACCGCGTAAGGGTTTACATCATGGGCGACTACGACACCGAGCTGTGCGGTGGCCCCCATGCCGCAAACACCGCCGAACTCAAGGCGTTCAAGATCCAGAAGGAAAAGAGCTCTTCGGCCGGCGTGCGCCGCATTGTTGCCGTTATCGGCGACGCAGCTTTGCAGTAAGTTGCCAGGCATCGCTGGCGCTCAGATAGGAGTTTTTGCATGAAAATCGGGTTCGACAACCAGAAATATATCGAGTTGCAGTCGGAGAATATCCGCAAGCGCATCAACCAGTTCGGCGGCAAGCTGTATCTGGAATTTGGTGGCAAACTGCGCGACGATTACCACGCATCCCGCGTGCTCCCTGGTTTCGAGCCCGATGTGAAAGTGCGCATGCTGCAAAGCCTGAAGGACGAGGCCGAGATTGTTATTGTGGTATCCGCCGACGCCATTGAGAAAAGCAAGGTGCGCGGCGACTACGGTATTACCTACGATGAAGACGTTTTGCGTCTGATGGATGAATTCGAAAGCCTTGACTTGTTCGTAGGAAGCGTGGTTATCACGCAATACGCAGGTCAGCCGAAGGCCGATGCCTTCCGCCGCCGTTTAAGCGCGCTGGGTGTGCGCAGCTACCGCCACTATTTCATCGAGGGTTATCCCAACGACATGGCTCGCATTGTAAGCGACGAGGGCTATGGTAAAAATGACTTCATCGAAACAAGCCGTCCGCTGGTTGTGGTAACCGCTCCAGGCCCCGGATCAGGCAAAATGGCAACGTGCTTATCCCAACTCTACCACGAGCACAAGCGCGGAAACGTTGCTGGCTACGCGAAATGGGAAACGTTCCCCGTATGGAACTTGCCGCTTTCCCACCCCGTGAACATTGCGTACGAGGCGGCAACGGCCGACCTGGATGACAAAAACATGATCGACCACTTCCACTTGGAAGCATACGGAGAAACCACCGTCAACTACAACCGCGACATTGAGATTTTCCCCGTTTTGCGCGAAATGATGAACCACATTGTGGAGGAATGCCCGTACAAAAGCCCCACGGACATGGGCGTGAACATGGTGGGCTTTGCCATTTGCGACGACGAAGCATGCCGCGAAGCAAGCCGCATGGAAATCTTCCGTCGCTTCTTTGCCGCCGCTGTGGAGGCGAAAAAGACCGGCGGCTCTACCGAAGTTGTTGAACGCCTGGAGAATATCATGGCATCGGCCGGTGTAACGCCCGATCTTTCGCGCGGACGCATGGCGGCACTCGTGAAGGAAGAAGCCACGGGCAAACCTGCCGCGGCAATTACGCTGCCCGACGGACGCATTGTGACGGGTAAAACGTCGGATCTGATGGGCTGCGCATCATCGGTGCTGATGAACGCGCTCAAAGAGCTGGCGGGCATTCCCGACGAAGACTACATTTTGACCGACCAGGCTCTTGAGCCTATCTGCGCATTGAAGCTGCAGAAGCTCGGCTCGAAAAACCCGCGCTTGCACTCCGACGAAACGCTCATCGCGCTCTCCATTAGCTCGGCCACAAACGAGCGCGCCGCAAAAGCCATTGAGAAGCTGTCCGAGTTGAACGGCTGCGATGCATTCTTCAGTGTGATCCCTGCCAGCAACGATGAAAAGCTGTACAAGAAGCTTGGCATTAACTTGTGCTGCGAACCGAAATACGAGAAGCACAGCTTCTACCACCAGTAGTTTTTTGCTGGGCAGCAGGGCGGTACGGCAAGGCGGCAGGGCGAAGCAATGGCAAGTCACAAGAAATCGGCACAGGCGAAGCAGAAAGCGCTTTTCGAGGCACAACTGGGTGCGTCCGACTTCGGCAACTTGTTCGCTGCCGAAGAACGCCGCCGTGAGCAGGGGAATCTTGAACGCGAAGCAGCGCTGCGCTACAAAGCGTGCGAGCGCAAGAATCGCTACGTAAGCCGCGCAGAGGCCGAGGCGGCAATTTCGGCTTGCGAAGATTACGGCACGCGCGGGCTTCACTGCTACAAATGCGAGTACTGCAAGGGCTGGCACTTAACGTCCAAACCCGAACGAGATAAGTAGACGCACGCGCGCTCCACCAACGCACTCCACCGACCTAGAAACAATGTAACCATGAAAAACTTTGACTTCGGCGTATATGGCAACATCCTTGCAGTTAAGCAAGCCCACCTGTTCGACATTGGCTGCTTCCTTATGCGTATCTACATGTATATGGGCACGCTGGGTGTGGTCTCTATGCTCACGCTTTCAGGTCATTCGGCGTTCTTTTCGGGAACGGTTTCGTCAACGCTGGCAATTTCCACGTTTTTCATTGCGCCGCGTACGGGCAAATTCATGGATGAAAAAGGCCAGCATCGCGTGATATTGATTACGTCGATTATCGCCATGACGGGCGCGATTCTCCTTTTAACAACGGTCGCATTAGGCCTTCCATCGGGCATTATGTATGTTGCGGCGTTTCTAATGGGCTTCGTTCCCAGCGCGCCGGCAATCGCTCGTACCCGCTGGACGTACCTTATTGAGTCGGGAAAGCTCAAAAACTTTTCCACGTCGCTTAAAAGCGTGTATTCCTACGAAGGCGTTATTGAGGACTGCTCGTTCATGATTGGGCCGGCACTGGCTATTGCGCTCTCGAACACGTTCTTCCCCACGGCGGGCATTCTGCTGGGTTGCCTGAGCTTTACTGTGGGCTCGTTCATCCTGCTGGTGCTTGCGCGCGACACCGAGCCGCAAGTTAACTGGAAACGTGCCGCGGAAGGCGTCAATGAAGGGGTTGCGAATGGAGAGACAGCTGGCGCTACCGGCAATGCGTCCGCGAAGAAGCATCGCAGTGCGCTGGTTGAACTCCCCATTGTGCGCGTGCTGTTCAGCTTGGCGCTGCTCGTGGGGCTTATCTTCGGCGCGTTTGATACCACGACTATCACGTTTGCCCAGTCCATCGGCCAACCCGTTGTGGCAAGCCTTGGCGTGTCTGTTTCATCGTTTGCCTCTATGTGCTCAAGCTTAACGTTCGGTATGCTCGTATTGAAGGCGCCGCTGAACAAGCAGCTCCTTGGTGCAGCCATTGCCATTGGCGCGGGCTACATGGGCATGGGATTCATCACGTCGGTACCGATGTTCTTCTTTATTTCGGTTTTGGGCGCGGCACTCTATGCACCGTTTTTCATCACAGCAAATTCGTTCTGTGAACAGGCTGTTCCTGCGAATCGCTTGACGGAATCGCTTACGTGGATCACCGCAGGCTCAACGTGCGGCCTGGCCATTGGCCCCACAGCAAGCGGCGCGCTCATCGATGCATTTGGTCCCACGGCGGGCTTCTACCTGGGATCGGTTGCATGCGTTTGCGTTATTGCGCTGGCGTTTTTCTGCCGCTGTATCATGAAGCGCAACTGCAAGCAGCACGTTGCAACCCCGCACGCTGCGCAAGAGCTGGAAGTAGCGCGCAACTAGAGACAAGCACAGAAGGCAGGCGCTTGCCAGCGCCGAGAAAGCGGCGGAGCGGTTAAGCTCGGACTCTACTGGCAAGCGGCGCGCACAGCGGCAGGGCGATCCGCGCGCCCGCAAGAAGAACGGCACAAGCAGCAGAAAGGCTTCTCATGGCATACGAAATGCGACGCACCCAGCAAGCACTCGGCGAAAAGGAAATCGCGCGCATCTTGGAAACGGCCAGCAACGCAACGCTAGCGCTTGCGCCTCAAAACGACAATGACTTCCCCTATGCTGTGCCCGTGAGCTTTGCATTCGACAAAACGACTCAAGCAATCTACTTTCACTGCGCGCGCGAAGGTCGCAAAGTCGATGCCATTGCACACAACCTCCGCGCGTCGCTCTGCGTTGTCGCGCAAGATGAAATAGTGCCCGACCTGTTTTCCACCAACTACCGCAGCGTCATTGCTTTCGGTGAGTTGCACCTGGTTGAAGACGAATCCGAGCGCTTGGATGCGTTCCGCTCGCTGGGTCGCAAATACGCGAAAGGGCTTAAAGAGCAGCTCGAGCGCGAAATCGAGAAAAGCGCGGCGCGCGCTTTGATATACCGCCTGGACATTCAGCAGGCAACCGGAAAGATGGCCGGTAAAGCCACACGTGAACGCGCCGATGAGCTGCGCGTTTCTCCCGCTGTGCACAAAAGCATGCAGGGCAACAAGCGTGCGAACACGAAACCCGAACTGCTCATGCGCCAACGCTTGCAAGAGGCGGGGCTTACTGGATACCGCCTGCAATGGAAAGTGCCGGGCAGGCCCGATATCGCATGGCCTGGCAAGAAAGTGGCGCTGTTCATCAACGGCTGCTTTTGGCATCGCTGCCCGCATTGCAAACCCGCCGCGCCTAAGAAGAATATCGAATACTGGACCATCAAGTTCGAGAAGAACCAACAACGCGATGAAGAGAGCGTAGCGCAGCTCACGCAGATGGGCTGGAAGGTTCACGTGGTGTGGGAGTGCCAGCTCAAAAAGAAGAAGATCGATGAAACCATGGCAGAACTTCTTCCTCAACTTGCTGCTGAGCTGGACAAACCCCTTCCACCCATCTAGCTATTTGTTGACAAATTACCCCACCTTTTGTCAACAATTTGTTCGGGATGCTTCCCTCCCCGCCCAAGATGCCGCCCAACAGCATGGGTAGCATGATAAAAACGACCCACTTTTCGGTGGATTTTTCTTATTACGGCTATGCAAAATCAACGTTTTCCCAGTTCACAAAAAAGTTACCCGAAGTAAACCCACAGAAAAATAGGGCATTTTTATCATCGCGCTCAAGCAAATCCGTCGCTTTTCCAATGCTCCGATCCGCGTGCTCGACCAAGCACCTTCAAAGGAGCCCGTCTGCAAGTGTTGAGCCGAACCACAACGTTCCAGATAAGCCAAAAGGTTTCAGACAAAGGAATTATTTAAGCGAAGTCACGTGACGAACCTTCGCGTCAAGTCGCATCGTGACAAGACGTCATTCTTCCAAACTATTCCGCGCCTGAAGACTTCAGCAGCACAATACGGTCGAGAAGCTGATGCCCCTGCGCAACGATATCTTCCAGCGATGCTTCTTCTTGTTTTTCCTGCTCAGAGAAAAGACCCGTGAACGTGTCTTCGCAGCCCAACACCAGAGAAAGCTTGATAAGCGAGTCCAAGGAAATCAGAGAGTCTTGCTCGAAACGTTTGAGCGAACCCAGGCTCACGCCTGATCGATGCGCCAGCGCACTTTGGGAAAGATGCAGCTCTTTGCGCCGTTTACGCATGCGCTGCGAAATGTCGCGCGCAATGGCATCGGGCGTTTCACGCGATGCGGCAGCCGCGCCATCTGGGGCATCTACGACGCTCAGTACAGCAGAGGGCATCTGGGTTTCCCCGAGTGCCCTCTGCGTGTTTTCAACGTTAGCTAACATATTAACCTTGTGGCGTGTTTATACTGCATTTGCTGTTTTATTTAAATATGTTATAGCTAATATATTAGCTAATGTATGGTATATATTACTCTTATTTATTCGAATGTCAAGCAAAAAATAGCTAATATTTTAGCCGTTTTTGTTGACAAATTACCCCACCTTTTGTCAACATTGCGCCGCCAACCTATAGCTTCATGATCATAGTTGCCAAAAACTATCCACCGCACCAATTGTTGACAAAAGCCGAAGAGAAGGATCCCAAAGCCATCACAACCACCTTCGCCTTCCCTATTCATCCTTTGGCAAGCTTGTAAACGAAAAGCAACATTTTCCCGGCAAGCACCTCTATAATGACCTGCATGAATACCACTCGCTTGTCATATCTTTTCATCGCGGTGGCCGCCACCTGCTGGGGGCTTATCGGCCTGGCGAATCGCAACCTTATTGCTGCTGGGTTCACGCCCCTTATGCTGGTAGCAATCCGTCCCACCGTGGCCGTTGCGATCTTCTTCGTTGCGCTGTTGCTCACTGACAGAACGGCGCTGCGCATTCGCCTGAAAGACCTTTGGTGCTTTGTGGGCACCGGCGTTTTGAGCCTAACGATGTTCAACTTTTGCTACACAACGGCGCAAACATACATGAGCTTATCCGCCGCCGTAGTCCTTTTGTACACCGCGCCGTTTTTCGTGGTGCTTATCTCCGCGCCGTTGTTCAAAGAACGTATCACGCCGCTCAAAGTTGTGGCGTTGTTCTTGGTTCTGACTGGTGCGGTGTGCTCTTCGGGTCTAATTGGATCGGGTGCGTCGTTTTCCCTGATAGGAGTCTTGCTGGGTATTATGTCAGGCTTCGGATACGCCCTTTACAGCATCTTTGGGCGCTTCGCCCTGCAGAAGGGGTACAGCTCGAACACTGTGTCGTTTTACACGTTTCTATTCTCGGCCGCAGCATCGCTTGCACTCAACGCAACCGCACCGCTGCCCGCCGTAGAAGCGACACCTGCCGTGATGGGATGGTGCCTGTTTTTAGGCATCATTTGCTGCCTTGCGCCGTATGCGCTGTACACAAAAGGCCTGGCTAACGTGGAAAACGGACGCGCTTCAGTCATTGCCTCGCTGGAAGTGGTGGTTGCCAGCCTGGTGAGCGTGGCAGTTTTTCACGAGCCAGCCAGCGCAACAAGCATCCTGGGTGTGGCGCTTGTCATCGCTGGCATTGTGGTTATGAACGTCAGAACAGCTCAAAAGTGACGGGAGCACAGGGGCAATCCCCACTCTTTGTCGGCAATTATCGCGATTCGATGTGAAGAGATGTCCGTCGACAAGGGCTCGCCTCACGACTCCGCTTGGATAATGCTTCTTTTCACTCGTGCCCCGCTCAACTTATCCAAAGCGTCGCAGCTCGGCTCGACCCTTGCCGACGGGCATCCCTTCACAGCCCCACCTTCCTCGGAAATCACCAAGCCGCAGGGCATCTTGTCAAGAAATCAACCCCGATGTGCAAAATATCCCTGTTCGGGGCAGGTGCAAAGAGCCATGATCGGCATTCATCTGTTGCCTGCGATTCGCGACCTGGGCTTTTGCGAGTCTGCACTGGTTTTAGCGGGGATGCTCGAATCGCAAATGCTCCCCAAGGTACTCCTAACAGGAATATTTTGCACATTGGGATGAAAAAAACGACAACATGCTGCCGACAAGCCCAAGTGCAGGCGCCGAATCGCAAATACGCCGCAATCAGGCATGAAAAATCCGAGACGCACGTAGCACCTCGGGTTCGATTGTTGACAAAAGGTGGGGTAATTTGTCAACAAGGTGAAGAGGCGACGGGCTTTTTCCGCCGCTTCTTCACCTTTGTTACTTTTCCACCTGGGCGGCAATGATGCCTTCAATACGTGCAAGATCGCTTTGGTCGAAGCGGAATAACACCGTTTGCAGCGTGTCAGATCCTTGCGGATCTGCCTGCTCTACTCGCACGAAGTCCATATCGACAGCATCGAAGCCGCAGTTCAGAAGCGCATAGGCATAACAGCACGCCTGAAGTCCGTGTTTCTCATGAAGCTCCTGGGGCGTTTCGGCCGCCTTACCTCCCGTCTTGTAGTCAACAACGTACGCGCGCTGCCACTTCGGCGCCCCAGTCGTCTGTTCGCTATTTTCCTGCACGCCGCACCCTTCAACGCACAACAAGTCGAACGCACCTTCAAGCACCTGGTCCGTATTCCCAAACGGCACCACGAAAGAATGCTCGGGAAGACATTGCTGCGCCGCCCGCGCACGCTTGCAGGCGGCAGACCCCAACCAACGCTCGAACGCCGCCGTCAAACGTTGCACATCCGCAACTTGATACGTCTTCGCAATGCATTCAAGCTGGTCAGACGCTTTTTCAGGAGATTCGATAAACGAAAGTTGGCATAGGCGATGCAGCGCTGAACCAAAATCCGTGGCCTTATCATCATCGGCAGAGAAGTACCGCAGCGCATCCGCAAGGCTGTCCCCCTCTTCCTGGGCGGTATCCCACAGGCCCTCGAGCTGCGTTAACGGCACATGCTCACCCTCGAGCGACGAATACGAGAACACACCTGTTGGCCGCGGGTCAAAACCGCCCGCAACAACATTGAGCGGCGTCTCGCCCGAAAGGTCGAACAAGAAACGCGAAGGGACCGGGGCCGCAGCTGCATCCGCGCGCACATTCGCGTCCAAGTCAGCGACCGCATCCGCATCACCGGGAGTCGCAGCATCGGAAGCCGCACCCGCGCTATCGTCTTCGCCATCCGCACCAAAAGTTGCATCGGCACCTTCCCCATCAGGCTTTTCGTAATACCGGCAGCAAATCTGAGCCGGCTCGGAGCCACCGTAATCCACAAAGCTTTCACCAAGGGGAATCACGCCTTCGTCGCCAAAAAGCGCACGGACGACATCGCCGTACGCACCAGGGTACATGGCATCGAAGTCACCGCCCTCTTGCGTGGAGACGAAAAGACCCAGCGCTTCTTTCGCACGCGTGGCGCCCACGTAGAAAAGGCGCTGGCCTTCGGCGGCTTCGTCGGCAAGCGAGCAGCGCTGCAGCAGTACTTGCGCTTTCAGGCTATCATCGCTGGTCAAAGCGTCAACGCTGGGTTCTTCGTCTTCATCGACAAGACCCATTTGCAGCGATTTGCCGTACGTCTTCGAGCCGAGCTTCTCGCTTTTCGGGAAAAGCGTGGCATACGTCTTTCCCTGGAAGCGCGCAACAAGCAAGCTTTCCGAACGCGGCGTTTTCGCAAAATCAGCCATGGCAACAATGGGAAACTCCAGGCCTTTGGATGCATGGATGGTCATGATGCGAATAGCTTGCTGCTCGTGAACGTTCAGCGCGCCAGGCGCCTCCTTCAGGCCCGCCGAGATCGAAGCATCGTACTGCTCGGCGGTTTGAACAGGCCCAACACCGCCTTCCTTTTCTATGCTCTCAATCAGACGCAGCGCCTTCAGGTAATTGCCAATGCATGCACTGCCCTGCGCTCCCTGGTTTTCAAGGCGCGCGAAACAGCCGCTTTGCCACAAAAGACGCAGCAGCGCACGCGAAAGCGGTTGGGTCCGCAGCGATTCACGCGCAGCGAACAGCAAACGCGCGGCATGCGTAACAACGGGAGAAAACGCATCAACGTCACCCTGGAAAGCGCCTGCAAACCCAGCAGCCCCAGCCGCTTCGCTGACAGAATCCGCACTCGCAGGCGCAACGGCAACGGGCACAGCATCTTCACCAGCGGCAACAGCATTCGCACCGGCATCAGCGGCGCTATCGGCACCACCCGCGCCTCGAGCGGCCGCAGTGCGCATGCAACGTGCCAACCCCTGATCAAGCCCGCACGACACCATCTTTTGCGCCTTGCTGTCCCATGTGGTTGCAAGACCAAGCAGCTCGTCGGACGAAAGCTGGAACAGCGGCCCCATCAGGACATTTGCCAACGCTTCGGTATCCCTGAAATTCACCAAAGCGCGGCACAGCAACACCATATGTTGCGCTTCATCAGACTGCGCAAACAGCGAGCCGCCGGTAATCACGCAATCGAAGCCCGCCTGGCGCAGCGCCTGAGCGTACAAATCCGCGTGCGTTGTGGTTCCCAGCAAAAGCACCATTTGCGACAGATCGTGACCCGCCGCGCGCATGCGCGCAAAATACTCCGCAATGCGCTGAGCTTGCGCGCCAAATGCATCGTCTTTCGAGCCCACTTCAGCACTTTTTCCCTTATGGCGCATGGTAACGTCCATGAAAATACGCGGATCGCGCGCACGATACCCCGCGCCATCATAAACCGCCTGCAAATCAAGAAAGTCCTGGCCAAACACGGATTGCTGAGCGCAAACCTTCTTCACAAATGCCAGCACATCGCCATGACTGCGGAAGTTTCGCGTAAGCTGCAGCGCACACGGCTCGCCGCCCTCCGCAAGAATCCGCTCGGAAAACATCTCCTGCTGATACGTGCGATACAGCGCAACGTCGGCGCCACGGAAGCGATAAATACTTTGCTGCGCATCGCCCACGGTGCACAAATACCGCTGCCCCGCACCGGAAAGCTTGCTTACAATTGCCAGCTGCAGCGCATCGGTGTCTTGGAACTCATCGACCATCACCAAACGGAATTTATTCTCATACAGCGCTTTGACCTGGTGGTTCTCAAGCGCACGAAGGGCCTGGCGAATCAAGTCGCTGTTATCCAACACGGCAAGACGTTGCTTTTTCGCGGCAAAAAGCTCGTCAACTTTACGCGCAAGCTGAACCAGCTGATCGAAAATAAGCGCACTCTTGCACAGCAAAATGCGCAGCGCCGTTTCATCGAAACGCGCATTCAGCTCCTTGATAAGCGCCTTCTGTTCTTTGCTTCCGCAGCGCCCATCCAAACGCCGGCACAAACTCAAAACGCCGTATACCTGCGAAGAATCGCTTTCCATCAGGTCATTCAGCGCATCGAGTGCTTGTTCGCACGTCAGCTTGTTTTGCGCCTGCGTGGCGCTTTCCTTTATCTGCTCCATCAGCGCAAGCGAGTCCTCGTAAACCGCCAGAAGCTGCCGCGCAAGCTGGCCCGGCTCTTCGCGTGACGCGATAAGCTGCAAATCATCGAAACCATTCGGCAGCTCATACGCCTTCGCCAGAAGCGTGTTCAGAAGGCTGGTGACCGAATCGCTACCGAAAGCCGCAGGTGAGTCCGCCACAGGATACGCGTCGAACAACTGCCGATACGCCTGGTAGTCGCTTGCGCGGCTTTCCTCAAGCACTTCCTCGATTGCCTGGTCAAGAACATCAGACGAGTCTTCCATAACCGAAAAACCCGGATCAATGCCAATCTCCAGTGCATTCGCGCGCAAGATACGCGAGCACATGCCGTGAATCGTGGAAATCCACGCACCATCCACCTTACGTGCCTGGTCAAACAGTCCTTGCGCACGCAACGTCGAACGAACGCGTCCTTTCAGTTCCGCCGCCGCTTTATTCGTAAACGTAATGGCCAAAATCTGGTCGATGTCATCAACGCCACTCGCCGGATCAGCCAGCGCATGCGCGATGCGTTCCGTGAGCGTGAACGTCTTACCCGATCCGGCTCCCGCAGAGACATCCACGGGGCCCACAAGGCGCATAACGCATTTTTCCTGTTCAGGCGTGTATCCCATGGTTATATCCCCTTTATCTGTTCAGCCTGGTTGGGCTGTTCTGCTTGCAATTGCCCCCGGCGCAGCTGCTGGCACACGCCCGCCACTTCGCACCATCTGCACGTGTCCTCGCTCGGGCATGGCTCAATGCGTCCCGCCCGTATACCGTCAAGGCGTGCCGCGATTGCCTCTTCTACCTGGTCCAACGTATCCAAAAACGACGTTGTCTCGCAATATTTCGCCGCAATGTTCAACAAATCCTTTTGCGGGTCAAGCTTGAGCGCATCAAACAAGCCGGCGCACCCGCTTACCTTGCCGTACGAAACATACAGCGCACCCATGGGGTTCACGTCCAACTTTCGACGAACGATCTGGGCATATATGAGCGCCTGCACTTTTTGGGGAAGGACCGCAAGCGCAATGCCGTCCGCGCCTACAGCCGCAGCCGCACCTGCCGCCGCGCCGTTCGACGCTTCCTTCGTTTCCTTGGTGAAATGGTTGTATCCTGCACCTGCCGAGCCTTTGTAATCAAGAATAACCGCGTTGCCTCGATCATCCACATCAATGCGGTCAACGCTTCCCACCAGGGGATACCCCGCATACGTCAGCACCTCATCGCGCCCGAACGAGAACTCCCCCGCCAACGGATGATACTCCGGCAAAAACGATGCTTCCCACGAAACAAAGCCCTTGAGCGTCTTGCGAAACGCCTGCACCTCAAGCGACTCGCGGTTATTCAGCGGGAAATACGCCATCGACCGGCCTCTGTCGTTTCGCTCGCTCTCCGCCTGAAGGCGCTGGTCAAACAACGAATCGAACAAAAGCAGCGACTCTTCAACGTTTTCGGGCGTCACACGCACCTGCCCCGCCTGCCGCAGCGCCTCGTGGAAATCGCGAAGGAGCCCGTGCGCAAACGTACCCCGTGCTCGTGCATCAAGCGATGCGCGAACTTGCGCCGTGCCCAAGCGATTGTGCACGAACCACCTGAAAGGACATTCAAGGTACACCTCAATAGCAGAAGCCGAAAGATGAGCGGGACGCGCCATAGTAACATCATAGGAACTCGGAAGAAAAACACGCCCCTCACCTGCGGAAAGCTCGAACGAGACTTGAGGTCCGCCATCAAAAGCGGGCGTTTCTTCGCAGGAAGCGTCTGCAACAGCCGCCGCCTCTTCCCCAGGGTCGCCCGCGCGCGCAACACCCGCCGCAACGTCAGCCCTGGTCAGAAGCGCAGGAACCCGACCCGTTTCCGTGCAATTCTGCGTCATGCATTCTTCGCCTAAGCTTGCAACAAGCGGCTCAAGGTTGTGCGACACGCCCCATAGTTCGTGAAGCTCCTTATAATTCTTCGGGTCAGAACGATAACAGTCCACCACCTCGTCAAACAACGCAGAGGGACGCCGATCATCGGTCTTTTCATCTTTCAGCACGCGATGAATCAGCAGTTGGTTTCTTGCAGCAGCAAGAGCGCACGAGAACGACGCGCGCAGCTGCTCAATTCTACGTGAGGGCTGATAGCAGCCGCATTTTTTCAGCAGCGCGTCAATTGCCTGCTCATCGTTATCCAGCGAGTACGCATCGGCAGACAAGTCGGTCAACACGCACGCATCAAACGAGGCAGGAGGGCATTTTCCCAGGTCATTCAAGCTCATGAGTGAAACTGACGCAATCGCTTCTTCGTCCAATTCGCTTCTTGCGGCAACAACAACGGCAGCCGCCGCGAATGCCGCAAGCGCAATCTCTTGCGAAAGCTCCATTTCACTCACACAGCGCTGTACCTCCAAAGCGTATGCGGCGGCAGCGAGCTGTGTTTCACGAAATGCCTCTGACCAGCGCGTTTGCCTGGAAATCCACGCGCACTGATACTCAAGCGCGTCCTCATAGCAACCCTGCGCCATGGCTTCTAGAAATTCCGCATGCTGCTCTTTTTGCTGCGAGGCCGCAACCTCGATCGCATATTCGCGCGTGATGCCGCGCCAACCGCGCAACGATACATCGGCCTCGGCAGCGGCAGCCGCACTCATAAACGAAAACGTACTTAGAGCATAATCGCTGGCCAGCGCGGCATTTTCAAAGCTGCTGTCTTGCAGAAACTGCGCCAACGACAACCACGCCACGCCAAACGCCGTGCGCGCAAGAGGAACCGACCCACGCACGCTGCATGCGATACGGCGGGCGCGCAAGCGCGGAGCCAGCTGCTCAAACGTTGCAACGGAGTCGAAGCAAGAAGCGGCAATGGTTTTGTTGCCATCGTGAGCCAGGCGCTCAAGTTCGTCCGCCAAAAGCGTCGGTGACGCATACGCGCCCATGGGCAACGCAAAGCGCACACGGCCCGTTGGCACAAGGGGATTCGTATAATCAGGATGATACAGCGCCGCGCTGAGCTGGGATAATTCGCTGTTTCGAACAGATTCGGTTGTCTCGCACGCATATACACGGAACAAAGTTGCATCCGCTGCGCTTTCCAGCAAAAGCTCCTGCGCCGGCGTGGGATTACAATCAAGCAGCACCACCGACGTTTGAGCCGCTACTCCCTGGCGCGCAAGATTCGCGCACGCAAGCGCCGGCTCAATGCAACCAAGCTCTTCTTGATATGCAAGACAGCACCGCACAAGCACGACAATCTCTTTTTCCGCCGCGCTCAACGTGGGAAGAGCAGCCGCGCCTTGAAAAAACGCCTGTTCAAACGCGTGTTCGAATGCTTCTTCAGTAAAGAAAGGCGCGCACTCACGCAGAAGGCGCACAATCAAGCGCACCATGCCCTCGGCTGGAGTGAACGCCTGGTTTTGCGCCTCTTCTGGCGACTGGCCCTGCGCAGCCGCATCGGTAGCGCCAGCCGCAGCCGCAGCCGCATCGGTGACGCCAGCCGCGCCAGTACCAGTTGCCGTTTGCGCATCCGCGTCCGGCTCTTGCCCCTTCGCGACAGCTTCCGCCGCATCGAAACGCTGCTGCAACGCGCGGCGCACCGTCATAGAGCGCTGCAACGCCGACGCGAAAGGAGCACCCGTACCATGCAGCTGCCACAAATCCTCGACCCACGATGCCAGCGTTGCCACCTGCACGCCAAAACCGCAATGCGACGCCGCCAGCGCCCGCTTCACGGGCGCAATGCTCGAAAAGTCACGTACTAAGAAAACACATCTTCCCTGTTCAGAAACAAGTTGCCCCGCAGTTTCGCACGCGTCTTGCAACGCTCCATCATATGACACCCACGCGATTTCCTGCACGGGCAACTCCTTTCCTCTAACACCATTGTGCCCCTGCGGCGCACTCTACCGCCCGAAGCGACCGGCAAGAGCGAAGCGAAGGCTACGAAGCTTCTGAGCGAAGCCCTTGCCAGGCGCTTCCCGCACGCCCTTATGCCGCGTTTGCCCAACAAGGCGAAGCGAAGGCTGCGAAGCTTCTGAGCGAAACCTTCGTTGGGCAAGCGTTTCAGTGCCCGAGTGAATCCCTTGCCAGGCAAACGCTCCAACACGTACGAAGGCGCCGACGGTCAAACCATCGGACGCCTTCGCCTTCCGCCAACCGAAGCGCCTTCTTACTCTTCGTCTTCGAAGTACATGTTCTCCACGTAGTACTCGTTAAAAGCCGGCGTGGTGGACAGCTCAATGTAGCGGCACTCGGTAGAAACGCTGTTCAGGGCGTCGGCTGCCGCATGCGACAGCACCGCCTGGGTCGCGCCTTCCAACGAAGAATTGCCCACGCTGCGCGTCCGCGGCAAAAGCTGCGCCGGGAAAAGCCCAATGGCAGCTGCGTTTTCCAAGTTCAAATACTCGCCGAAACCGCCCGCGATCAGCACTTCTTGAATGTCGTCGCACTCAATGCCCAAATCCTCAATCATAACCAACACGCCCGAAAGCACGGCCGATTTCGCCAGCTGCAGGCAGCGCACGTCTTTCTGGCTTACCACCACATCGCCATGGATGCGGAAGAACACGCAGTCGTCGTCTTCATCTAAGCAAGCAGCCAAATGTTCAGGCAGTTCGTCCTCATCGGCGAAACGACCCGTCTCATCCACCACGCCTAAGCGCACCAGGCACGCAATGGCGTCAATCAGACCCGTGCCGCAAATACCGACCGGCTCTGCGTTACCAATCGTGGAATAGCTCAAACCGCCTTCATCGATGACAACTTTCGAGATGGCGCCCGGATACGCCGGCATGCCACAGCGGATGTTAGCGCCCTCAAACACCGGGCCCGCTGCCGTGGCGCACGAAACTGCGCCCGTCTTGCAGCCCAGCGCCATTTCGCCGTTCGTGCCCAGGTCAATCAGCAGCGTGGGAGCATCTTTCTGCAAAAGATGCACCGCCATAATGCCGCACGTGATGTCGCCGCCCACGTAACCTGCCAAACAGGGTGCGAAAATCGGCTTCAACAGCGCATCAAAGAACGGGTCGGCCAGCGCTTCGGGGCCACCGAAAAGCGAAAGAGCCTCGTAAGGAGCCGTGCCAATGGGAGTCGGATCCACGCCCGTCGCCAAAGATTCCATAGTGGTGTTACCCGCAATAAGGAAACGTTTCACCTGTTCAGGAGTTGCCTTCGCGTCTTTGAACACTTGCTTTGCCATAGAAGCAAGCGCATTGCAGATCAGCGCGCGCTGCGCCTCAAGCATGCCGTCCACGCATGCGGAAATACGGCTCACTACATCGGCGCCATAGGCAATTTGCGGGTTCGATTTGCCCGTAGTAGCCAAAATGTCACCCGTCTTCAAGTCAATCAGGCGCATAGCTACCGTGGTCGTTCCAATGTCAACGGCCAGCGCTAGGCCCTCTTCGCAATCACGCTCATCGCGCGGCCAGGCCTCAAACGCGCCCGCAACGCTCACGACCATGTCCTTCGGCGACTCCAGAATTACTTCCATGCCGTCTTCAACAACGTTTTGGCAGGCCAGCTCGTAGCCAACCACGCCTTTGCGGCTTGCCAGCACCCGGCACTTCTTGCAGCGGCCAATGCCACCGCACGGCGCATCGATGTGCTCGCCGCCATCGCGAATCGCCGCAAGAACGGTAGTCCCTTCTGGAACCACTACTTCCCGTTTGCCGTCTTCACCCGAAATGTACAACGTCACGTCCATGGCTTACCTCTCTTCAAACCCCGACGCTTCCTCCCTTTCCTCGAAGTATACCATTTCGCCTGAGAAACCTACCCTTAACGCAAGAATGGCATTCTTATACATTGGCATCTGTCACGCGGTTTACTATAATGCGCGGATAGATACATGACGGAGGCGCGATCGCCATCAGTACCTTCACCACCGCTCGGGAAAGCGAGAAGGGAAAGGGACGCATCGCCGAAGGACCGCACCGCATTCCCGTGCGCCGGCCCTGGGGTTCAGGGGAATACCCTGTTCACTGTCGCAAAAGCAAGCGGAGAGCTGTCATGGTTTTGGTTCAAGGGACGTTGACGCACCGATCCTTTGGCGAGCCATGACGCGCGCAGGCGGGCTCTCCATTAAAGAAAGGGAAAACGGTGTTCGTCAATACATTTTGGGCATTAGTGCCCCCCATCGTCGCCATTGTTTTGGCGCTTATCACAAAAGAGACGTTCAGTTCTCTGTTCATTGGCATCTTAGTTGGTGCTCTTCTTCTGACTGGATTCGACCCCGTAGCCACGGTAACCACCATCGTGAACGGCGAATTTGGAGAAGGCGAAGACGTTGTTACCACGGGTCTGATTCCTTCCGTGGCCGATAACGCCGGCATCTTCATCTTCCTGGTTATGCTGGGCATCATGGTGGCGCTGGTGAACACCACAGGCGCAGCATCGGCGTTCGGCAAGTGGGCCGCACGCAACGTGAAGAGCCGCATGGGCGCATCAATTGCCACGTTTATTCTGGGCGTGCTCATCTTCATCGACGACTATTTCAACTGCCTGACCGTTGGTTCGGTCATGCGCCCCGTAACCGACGAGCAGAAGATCTCGCGCGCAAAGCTGGCGTATCTAATTGACGCAACCGCCGCCCCCATCTGCATGATTGCGCCGGTTTCGTCGTGGGCCGCTGCTGTTTCCGGCGTAGCGCAAAGCCTGCCGAACGTTGACGGCATTGGCTTATTCATCAGCGCTATTCCATTCAACTTCTATTCGCTGCTAACCATTGTGTTTGTTATTGTTCTTTCGGTCATGGGCTTTGATTACGGTCCTATGGCAAAAGCGGAACTGGCCGCGTACCAAGACGGCGACCTGGGCTCTTTGGGCAACGACACGCCCATCGAGAACTCCAAGGCCACGCTGTGGGACATGCTCATTCCCATTGTGTTCCTGATTATCATGTGCGTGTGCGGCTTGCTGTTCGTGGGCGGCTTCTGGGATCCCGAGTCCGACAACTGCGGCAACATCATCAACGCGTTCGGCGACACCGATGCATTCGTCGGCCTACCGTGGGGTTCGCTTATTGCGGTGGTTTTCTCCATCATCTTCCTGATTTGCCGCCGCGTGGTAAGTTTCAAGAACGCCATGGAGTGCATGACTAAAGGCTTTGAGTCCATGGTTCCTGCCATTTTGATTCTGACGTTTGCCGTTACGCTGAAGAGCATGACCGGCGCGTTGGGTGCCGATGTCTTTGTTGCAGGCCTGATGGAAGGCGCAGCTGCTGGCCTATTCGCCATGCTGCCCGCCATTATCTTCCTGGTGGCATGGGGTCTGGCGTTTGCCACGGGCACCAGCTGGGGCACGTTCGGCATTCTGATCCCCATTGTGCTGCCCATCTTCACCGCCGAGCCCACGCTGCTGACCATCGGCATTTCTGCATGCCTGGCGGGCGCGGTTGCGGGCGACCACTGCTCCCCTATTTCCGACACCACGGTTATGGCAAGCGCCGGCGCAAACTGCAACCACATTGAGCATGTTTCCACGCAGCTGCCCTACGTTATCACTGTTGCGGTCATCTCGTTCGTGTGCTTCATTATTGCTGGCTTCGTGCAGAACGCTGTTATCTGCCTGGGCATTGGCATTGTGCTGGTTGTGGGCGCACTTATCGTGCTCAAGAAGACGGTGGGCGTTTCCGTAAAGTAGCTTTTGACTGCTTGGGACGCTTCCTAGAAGCACTTGGGATGCCTCATTGAGGGAGCGCCGAGCGCTTTCAACGCGCGCTTCCTATTGGGCGGCTCTTCGGAGCCGCCTTTTTCGTGCCCAGTGCCATTTTTGCCGCCCGGTACGTTCGAGCGCACCACCACGGGAATGCGCAGCGGAGCCACGAACGCCCCCATAAGCTCAGCCCGCACATAAAATCGTTCACAGTTCTTGAATTTTTGAGACTTTATTCCGTTTAACTTCAATTTTTCAAGAACTGTGAACGATTTCCAAAAGCAAACGCCCACGGAAAAAGAAAACCCGGAATGGAATTCCATTCCGGGAATATCGTATACAGAAACCTTCGTCCTTTTGCTTTGCACAATCTAATCAGTCGCTAAGCGAAATCCCTTATTTAGCTTCTTTCGGATGACGCTGAAGCGGATACGTAATCATCCTCTGATCCCCAGGATCATGGCAACGCGAGCACTGGTTTACCTGAGCAGCATGCGACTTGTGGCAGTTGTTGCAGGTGAAACTCTGATGACCAGTGATATTTCCACCATGAGGATCCTTCTCGAGCATATCGGTCTTTGCCTGAAGATGCTCGATAGAAATATGGCACTTCAAACACATCTCATCATCAAAGCTTCTCTGACGTAAAGGCACCCGATAATCACCCGTTACCTGAGCCACCGTCTCTGCTGCTTGTTGGCCAAGTGTCGCTTCATGACAATCAAGGCAGGTGACATTAGCTTCCTTGTGAATACGGGCGAGGCCGTTGCCGTCCTCGTAACCATCAACATATTTGCCCATAGTGTCGTGGCAAAACGCCGAGCAGAATGACGGTTGCTCATGCCAATTCACAGCACCGACAACAGCGAACGTCCCAACGACGAACACGCACAGCAAAATCCACGGAAGCTTACCTGCGAGCTTCTTGTTTTTCTTCTTGCCTTTGCTTTCAGCGTCCGAAGCATCCATAACAGCGTCATCGGGGGCAGTTGCCACATCATGCTTTTTTCCTATCACAATAACCCCCTTCCAATTCCATTGCTCATTTTGTCGCCGGGCCGCACAGGAACCGCGACCCGGCTTTTTTGCCGCATGCCGTCTTTACGCCTTCGCTTCCTCAACAATGCACTTACCGGCGTAGTAACCGCAAACGGCACTCGTGGCGAATTCCTTGGAGAACGAACCAGTTCCCAAAAGACCGCCAGCATACAAGCCTTCGATAACCGTATCGTCTTCGCGAAGAACCTGGCACTTCAGATTCGTTTTCAGACCGCCCTTGGTCATGTAGCGAACCGGATGATTGTTGAATGCGTAGTACGGAGGATTGAGTTTCTCCAAGAAGTACTCCCTCTTGAACGCCGGATCTTGACCCGTTTCGCACATCTGGTTGTACTCGTCAAACGTAGCCCTCAGGTTCTCAACAGGAACCTGCATTGCTTCAGCAAGCTCTTCTACCGTATTGGCAACAATCTTCTCCTTGCCGGCGGTTGCGACAAGCGTCTTGTTCGGGCCGTTCTCAATAGCGTCATCCCAAATAGACCAGAAGTTACCGAAACCTGCGTCTATACATGCCTGACCACCCTGATGGCAGTGGATTTCATCGTAGAAACGCTTGCCGGTCGGAAGAACGCTGATAGACGGTCCAAACATCTGCGGGACAAAAATCGCTTCGCTGTGAGTGTTAAGGTTAACGTATTCACCCACGCCTTCGAACGCGGCACCAACAGACTGACCCAAAAGATGGCCGTCGCCCGTGCTCGCAGAAACCAAGCTGCCGTACTTCGACCACTTCGGCAGGTACTTTGCAATCATTTCCTGATTGGCGCAGAAGGAACCAGTGGCAAGAACGATGTACTTGGCCTTGATGTCAAGGAAGAGGCCATCGACCTGGGACTCGAAACGAACACCAACAACACAACCGCTACCGTCAACAATCATGTACTTAGCGCGCTGATCAAACATGAACTCGGCGCCAGCTTTGGTAACGCCGTCGTAAATTGCCGTAAACTCCTGCTTGGTCTCGGCAAGACCCGCAGCGGGAACATAGCAAGTCGCATAGTACGCGCCTTCAACCTTTGGTTGCCACTCAACGCCAAAGTCATAAGTAAGCAAGTCGTGAACTTCGCCCGTATTGGCAAAAATCTGCTCAACAAAATCGGGGCGCGGATATTTCTTGAAGAAATCCTTGTAAGCGGCAAGAACTTCTTCGGTGTTCATGCCACCACGCGTCTCTTTGTCGTACTTCGAGCCAAAATACCACTGACAAGCGGCCGAATGCATGCCGTCACCGCCATAGCTGACGCTCTTGTCAACAACAAGAGTCTTTAATCCAGCCTTAGCGGGATGATATGCAGCAAGAAGACCGCCGGGACCTGCACCCACGATCAAAACATCGACTTCCTTCTCGAAGTTGATGTCGGTCCAACCGGAAACCATGGCATCGCCCGAGGAAGCTTTCTTCCCTCCGCCGCTGCAGCCCGTTAGAGATGCGCCTGCAACCGCAACTGTAGCTACACCAGCAAGCTTAAAGAAATCCCTACGCTTCATTTCGTCCCCTTTCCTTGCACGCATCCCCTGCGAAGATGCATTTCACCGAGAGGATGCATCCTTTCGGCCCCATAGCACCTCTTTCATTAGGTGCAAGGTCAATATAGGTGAGGGCATGCGAAAAAACATCGTCTAGCGAAGTAGGATTAGCTGATGATTTCGTTTTGACGAGGAAGAAGTAGTCCCAGTAGTAGAGCGAGAGGATGCAGGTGGTAGACAACAACGCGCCCTTTTCCTAACATATTATAGGAAGGAATCCATTGCACGAATGCAGTTTTGAGGGGAGGCAGTTGTGCTCTCAGTAAAAGAAAACAACGAAAAGCTGCCCGAAAAAAGAGGACCTCTTTTTTCAACATCATCAACGGTGAGCCTCATTGGGCTGAGCACCTATCTTGCCTGGAGTATCTGCCGAATTATTCCAACCTTGTTCCCTAGCCCGCAAGAGCAAGCAACCGAGATTATCGCAGCAACGGATATCCCCCACAGCTTTGCCTACGTTCTTGTACTTATCGTGCTGGGATTCTTTCTTCTCGGAAAAATGAAACGCGCCCATAAACGTATATTCGCAATCGGGCTTTCTGTGCTACTCTGCGCTGGAACAGGACTATTTTACTTATCGGGCTGGAACGAGCCCATAATTCCAGTGGGAATCTGGATTGGATCGCTTATCATTGCAACTGAAATGGGGCTGCTGCTCCTTTGGGGTGAAATTTACGCTTCCCTTCCAATTGAGCAATGCTGTGTAAACACGGCCATCGCTTACGTGGGTGCATTCGCCTCCTGCATCGTCATTGTGCAGTTAAGCCCTGCTTTCTGCATCTTGATTCACTCAATTCTCCCTTTCATTTCGGGTTTCCTCCTATTTGTCAGCTACGGAGAAATCGACGAACGCAACGCCAACAAAACACTCGACAAAAGTCATGCATCGCGCGAATCAATGCGTCTTCCCCTGAAGTTTTTGATTGGCTTTGCGATTCTTGCATTCCTTCAGCTCCTCACGAGCGACCTTTCAGAACATGCAACCTCGCACACCACCGAGCTGAATTCACTCATCGGCGGGCTGATCTCCTCAATTGCAGCAACGCTTCTAGCCTTTGCATTTCCAAGAAAGAAAGATTTTGGCGCAATCTACAGGATTTTTATGCCTGCGATTATCATTTGCGTAGTGCTGGCGCTCATCGCCGACCCAGGAGCACCGCCTTATGAGATTTACGCTGTTGCGGCTTGCTGGGCTTTTTTCAGGATCGCTACTTGGATTATGTGGTGCTTTCTTACGAACAAGCTGAACATCTCGCCTTTCTACATGTTCGCAGCGGGACAAATCGCCCTTTCCCTAGGTGGAATTATCGAAAAATCAGTCAAACCGCTTTTACTCGTTTTGCCCGATCCGATTAGCGCGCTTTTCCCTGTAATCATCATCCTTTCGCTGGTCACGGGCTCAATACTGCTCAACGAAAGACATATTGTCGAGCTATTCACCTCTTCAAATGCAGGTTCAAAGCGCTCTGCAGAACAGACCCCCGAGCGGAGCCCTGACAAAATCGCGGTGCAGAACGCAGCTGCTTTTTACCGCCTTTCCCAAAGGGAGCAAGAAATTGCAGAAATGATAATCTCGGGGAAAGATAATTCGGAAATAGAAGAAACGCTGTTCATCGCTCCCAGCACCCTTAAAACCCACATGAGAAACATGTACTCGAAATGCGAAGTCCACAATAGACAGGATTTTATTTCGAGCATCCTCGCGCACGGAGAAGGCAAAGCGGGCGAAGTCGAGCAATCAAAATAGTCGCATACTCTGGGTGGATCCTCGGAGCCGCCTTTTTCATACTCGATATCATTTTCTTTGCTGCAATCCCGCTTTCCCAGAATCCCAACGCAGTAAACAACCTCCATAACCTCAACCTATGCATAAAATCGTTCACAGTTCTTGAATTTCGAAGGTTTGTTTCGTTAAACATCAATTTTTTAAGAACTGTGAACGATTTTGAAAAACAAGCAGTTCAGGAGACGGAAGAATGAGTCAATCGGAAGATCCTGAAAGCCCAAAAAAGCGCTGAACGAGATGCATCCCCCCCCGAAAACGCAAAAGAGCCACCCCGAAGGGTGGCTCCCAGGAATGCTCTTGGAGTAAAACTTACTTCAAGGAAACAGCAGCGCCAGCCTCTTCCAGCTTTGCCTTTGCTTCCTCTGCCTTGTCCTTAGGCTGAGCCTCGAGAATAGCCTTAGGAGTACCCTCGACCATTTCCTTAGCTTCCTTCAAGCCCAGACCGGTCAGCTCGCGAACAATCTTGATAACGGGGATCTTGTTGTCGCCGAAGCCTTCGAGAACAACGTCGAACTCGGTCTTCTCTTCAGCAGCAGCGGCGGCACCGTCACCAGCAGCAACAGCAACAGCAGCAGTAGCGGTAACGCCGAAGGTCTCGCAGATCAGGTCGCGAAGCTCGGCGAGTTCAATGAGGGTCTTCTCCTTAAGAGCCTCAATAATCTCTTCATTAGTAAGAGCCATTTTGGTTTCCTTTCGAGGGTCGCTCATATTAAGCGACGATACGTATATTTTCTTTTGCCACCTTTTGGTGGACTTCAGTTTGCCACGCTAGGCGGCAAGTTTTATGCAGCTTCCTTTTCGGACATTTCGCCAATGGCGATAGCCAGCTGAGAAGCAACACCGGTGAGAGAGCAAGCAATCTGGCCGAGCAGCTGATCCTTGGAAGGAAGAGAAGCAATAACTTCTGCAGCAGCAGCGTCCTGGAATGCGCCGTCCATCAAACCACCCTTAAGGACAACAGCCTCGTTTCCCTTTGCGAAGTCCTTGATGGCCTTAGCGGCAGCAACGGGGTCTTCGGAAGTAAAAACAAAAGCGGAAGGACCTTCAAGAATGGAGTCCATGTTTGCCATGTCCAGATCAGCAAGAGCGCGATGCATCAAGGTGTTCTTGCACACCTTCATAACAGCGCCTGCTTCGCGAACACTGCGACGAAGGGTCTCGGAATCCTTAACGGACAGGCCGTTGAAAGAAATAGCCCAAACAGCAGTAACGCCCTGCAGGTCAGCCTTCAGCTGCTCAAGAGCGGCAACGTTTTGTGCATTTGGCATATCGTACACCTCCTTCTTTGCGCCAACAGGTTCCGCGCAAGAGGGATCGTATAAAACAACCCCTGCGTGTCATAAGACAGCAGGGGTCGTGAAAATCGCACATATTCGCACGTCATGACCACCTCGGCAGGCCGCAATTGCGATTAAACCTTTCGGTGCCAGCTGTCTTTGGCAGCGGAACGAATTCCTTTGCTACATTTTTGCAGCCCATATATGATAGCGCCTGATAGGCGAATGTCAACAACTTTTTCGCGTCTGACCGCGAGCTTTTCACATTGCGTAACACCCGCGGCACGTATCACAGCTGGGAGGCGTCGCGCGGATTCGAGTGGCTCACACCTGCCCAGCGTCCCTGTCCGCCGCACACACTCGGCATCGTCGTCCGCCCAGCGTCCCCGACCGCTGCGCACGCCTGCGGCACCCACAGACGCACGGACCCGGGCCGAACCGCAGCGGGCGCCCCGTAAGCGCCACCCCGCCAACTTGAAAGCGCTACTCCGCCAGCTACCAATCAACCATCTCGTAGCTCAAGCCTTGCGTATCCCTCGTCATTTGCAGCCAATTCTCGGGGCTCATGGGCGGAACAAGCGACCGCGCGAAGCCTTTTACATCGCGGGTAATAAGATAATCCGCCTTGGCCTTTTCCGCAGCAAGCGCCACTTGGCAATCTTCGATATCGCTCCACCCCAGCGAAAGCGCGCGCAACGAATCCTGGGCGCATAAATCCACAAGCGAAATATGCGCACAAACCGTTTTAAGCATGGATTGCAATTTGTCCGCCGGAATATACTTACGCAGAACGTAAAATGCATCGGTCAAGCTTTGCACGGGAAGCCACAACTTTGCATCGCCGAAAAATCCCGCAGCAATCACTTGCTCGGCGGCAGAGAAAAACGGCTCTTTCCTGCCTAAATAATCAATAAAGACACAGGTATCAAGCAAGAGATTCATATTTTTCCTCTCGCGCCTGCGCTAGCAAATCTTTGTAGCTCATGTCGGCATCGCTGCCCCAGTCAACCGAAAACGAGGAGTCCTGCACAAACGACCGAAACGCATCCATACGCTTTTGCTTTTCATCGGCAGAAGAAGAAACCTGACGAGCCGCAGGAAGCTTGCCCTCAGAAAGAAGGTAATCGTACGCACCGTTTATCAGGTCGGTCGGCGTTTTACCCAGCGACCGTAAAATCCCTTTTGCCGCATCGCGTTTTGCAACAGGAACCCGAGCATTAATGACCGCGCTCTCCATAGCGTACTCCTATCTGTAAGACGTCTTACAGATAGGATACCACCGCGATAATCCCACGTCAAGCGGGCGAGCGAAGGGACCCCGGGCCGCATCACGCCCGCCCAGCGTCCCTCCGCCACACACGCCGGCGGCACCCACAGACGCACGGGCCCAGGTCGCAGCGCAGCATCGAACCGCCGCGTGCGCCCTGTAAGCGCTACTCAGCCAGCAGCTTCGTGAAGTCCGCCAAAACGCCAGGGATGTCAATCTGCTGAGGGCATACCGCCGCGCAGGCACCGCACGCAATGCAGTCCGCCGGTTTCTTCCCTTCCTCCACCGCGGCAAGCGCCATGGGGGCAATGAACCCACCGCCGCTCAACTTGTGCTCGTTGTACAGCTCCAACATCCAGGGAATGTCAATGCCAATCGGGCAATGCGAAACGCAGTAGCGGCACTTCGTGCACGGCTGAACGTTTTCCTTAACACGCGCGTCAACAATCTCTTGCAACGTGGAAAAGTCCTGTTCGCCCAGCGGTTTTTCCTCGCTCAACAGCGCAATATTCTGGGAAATCTGCTCCAGCGTAGACGATCCGCACAAAATGCACGTCACCTCGGGCTGCGCCTGCAGCCAACGCAGCGCCCACTCAACCGCCGACCAATCGGGATGCAGCGCGCGCAGCTTCGCTTCCTCTTCCACCGACAGTTTGCACAAGCTGCCGCCGCGCAACGGCTCCATGACCCAAATGGGCAGGCCCCACTCCTGCGCAACCGCCATTTTGCCCTTCGTATCTTGGAATGTGTAATCAAGGTAGTTCAGCTGCAGCTGGCAAAACTCCATGTGCTGGCCATACGCTTCCAGGAACCGACGGATGGTCTCCGCCGTTCCGTGCGCAGAAAAGCCCAGGTGACGAATGCGTCCGCGCTTCTTCTGCTCAATCAGGTAGCTGAGCGTGCCGTATTGCGCGTCGTCCAAATACTGCTCGATATTCATCTCGCACACGTTGTGCACCAAGTAAAAGTCGAAGTAATCCACGCCGCACTTGCGCAGCTGCTCTTCGAAGATCTCTTCCGTTTTACCCATGTTCGCCAGATCGTAGCCAGGGAATTTGCTTGCCAAGTTGAACGATTCGCGCGGATACTGAGCCAAAACCTTGCCCACCACGCGCTCCGAATTGCCACCATGATAGCCCCACGCGGTGTCGAAATACGTCACGCCATGCTCAATCGCGTACGCAATCATCTCCGCCGCGGCCTGCTCATTTATATTCGTATCGTCGCCATCGACAACGGGCAGACGCATGCAGCCCATAGCGAAAACGGACAATTCCTCATCTTGAAATTTTTTATAAAGCATGGAAGGTCCTCTCTTCTATACCGCACTCCCGCGAAACTGGTCTTGCAATTTGGGCTTCCGAGCGAACCCGCGCCCTGCGATTCGCGCCCGCGATCCGCGCCTGCGAACCCGCGTCCTGCGATTCGCACCTGCGACCCACAAACCCGCGTCCTGCGACCCGCACCTGCGAACCTGTAACCTGCAATCCCAGCTCGTGCTCCTCTAAAAAAATGCATATCCCTATTGAACCACCTCAAGTTAACTTTACGTCAAGAAAAATTTCTTTTCCAACTTCGATACGCGTATTTTTCGCTTATCGGTTGTCGCACGATAAGGTAGAATCTTCAAGGACATAAGAGCCGTTGAACATCATTGCAAACCAGCGGCAAAAACAAAGGCCTACAGAACAAACTGCCAGATGAAGAGCAAAAGGGAGGGCATCATGAAAGAATACGAAATCGCAATCAAAAGCTGGAATGCTTGCGGTGGACCAAACGAGGCAATGACCCATTTCGAAGAAGTCGAGATCGAAAGCCCCGACGAGTACCTTCGCGCGAAACACGGCGCGGACTTCCCCAAGTTCTCGAAGGAAGTCACATCAACAGGCCAGATTGTGTACCTGTTCGACAATGGTGCCATTGGCTATTCGTACGAGTTCACCGAGATTTAAGGGCAGAACGACGCTGCGACTTGGCGCAACACTTCCTTGGTAAGCGGCTGCCCTGCGGGAGCATGCACGGCATAGCACGAAAAGCTCGGCTTATCCGCTAGACTCACGCCAACGCTTCTGCCCAGCGCACGCACTTCGTCTTTTGCGAGCCCCGCACGACGCAGCGGCGAAACAACGCCCAGCTCCGCCAGCGCGCGAAAGCCGGGGCGGCGCGCCGGATTATCGGTTGCGTTCGTGCCGTCGCATAAAACGGAATAGCCATCGGACCGCGCGTGCTTTTCGATAGTTCCGAAAATGAACGTCTTACAGTGATAGCAACGGTCGGGTGGATTCGCCGTAATAGCAGGCTGGGATAGCACATCGGCATAAATAACCTCAAGCGGCACACCCCACTCAGCGGCAACACGCCGTGCATCCGCCACATCGGCATTTGGCTGAAACGCTGTTTTGACCAGGTACGATTTCACTTGGCAGCCCGCTTTTGCCGCAGCGCCCAAAAGGCAGGCGGAATCGGCGCCACCGGAAAACGCAAGCGCGAAACGTGGCACGCGCGCGAAAAACGCCTCGAGCGGCTCCACGCCCACAGGGAACGCATCCGCGCTGGCGTCCGAAGCGCCGCTCCCGTCCGCCGGCACGCAGCGCCCGCCCGCCCGCGCAACACCAGCGACAGCATGAGCGCCTGGGCCCGCTGCAGCCCCCACAGCACCGCCGGCGCGCGCAGCTTCGTCACTCACGCTATTCAACCGTTTCGCCTGGCAAATGATTGCCCGAGAAATTCAAACCACCCGTAATGACATGCGCAGCTTCAGGCGTGAACTCGTCGGTGTCGAACAGCGCAAACGCCGCACCCACACGCGCTTTCGCCTGGTCAAAGAGCCGATCCAAGCTTGCCGTGGATTTCTGCTTCGTAAAGGGGTTCACCCACGCGTTGCCTTCGTGGTTATCGAATTCGCACTCAGTCGCTTCCAGTGCACGATGCGACATCGATCGATAGAACGAATACGGACGCGCCAGCTCTTCCACGCGCGCAAGAAGCGAGCGCTTCATGCCCGTACGCGAATAAAAGACGCTCTGCACCAGGCGAAACGCTTTAACCGACTTGCGGAAAACATCGATTTGCATGCTGCGCTGGAACACCATGACCGCCATATACGAGTACAGCTTGCCAATAATCGTGAGCGTTTCATCGCTTGCCTGCAGAATTTCCTTATATGGCTTGAACGTGGCAACCGTCTTGCCCGTGCGCTTGAACAGCATCACTTCGTCGAATTCGCTCTCGATAACGGCATGAATCTCGTTGCCGTTCTTGCGCGTCAAGCCCTCAACGCCCGCGTCGCATATGGCATATTGGTTCGCATACACCAGCGGATGAACCGTGGAATCAAGCAAGTAGTGACACAGGAATCCCAAAAGATAGGCACGTCCAATAGGCTTCTCATCAGGGGCAAGAGTATCCAGCGCATCATGGAACGCCATCAAGATCTTATCGGTATCCTGGCTGTGCATAATGCTGCCCAGCGATGAAAACTCCGAAATGCTCGGATTCGCGCGCGCGTAAAACAGCGGGTCAGGCCCCTGATTTCCCAGAAGAAAGGCAAAGCGCTGCTCGGGATCGATCCCAATAAAATACGCGTCGCCTTCGTAAACGGCTTCTCCAAAAAGATCATGAGTGATAATGGCGGGCATAATCTTCTCCCTTCACTCCGTTTCGCCTTCATGTCTTCGACGCGTATGTTATGCCTTTGGCGCTTTTCCCATGCAAAAGAAGCGTAAAGACAGTGCAAAATCAAAGTGACAAAAAAACGGAGTCGTCCTTTTTCTTTGTTGGGCATAACTATACAATGAGCAGGTACGCCCAAACGCGTGGATTGTAGTTTTTAACCGTTTTGATTCCATTCGGTAAATTTGACCGATAGCTTTGCAAAGGAGCACTTGTGGCAAAAACTAAAATGACCAAGCAGGAGAAAAGCTGGGTCCTCTACGACGTGGGGAATTCCGCCTTCGTCCTTCTTTCCTCCGCACTGATTCCCGTTTATTTCAAGTCGATTGCCGAACCCGGCTCATCCGTGGTAGTGGCATGGGGATACGCGGAAACCGTTGCGTCGCTCATCTTGGCTCTGCTCATGCCCATTTTAGGAAGCCTGGCCGACTACAAAGGCAACAAGAAGAAGTTCTTCATGGGCACGGTCATTATCGGCGTGATTTGCTGCGCGCTTCTTGGGTTCCCCAGCCAAGCGCTGCCGTTTTTGATTCTGTACGTGGTTGCCGCCGTTATGCTGAACGGCTCGATGGTTTTCTACGATGCGTTCCTGGTTGACGCCGCCGAAAGCGACGACCGCCTGGACATGGTTTCCTCGCACGGCTACGCGTGGGGCTACATCGGTTCATGCCTGCCGTTTATCGCCAGCTTGGTGATTGTGCTGTTCGGGTCGAATTTCGGCATTGACATGTCTACCGGCATGAAAATCGCGTTCCTGATTACCGCCGTTTGGTGGTTCGTGTTCAGCTTGCCGCTGGTGCGCAACGTTCATCAGGTCAACTATAAGGAAGACGATGGCACCGGCATTAAGCTGGGCGAAGTAATGCGCGGCCTTGTCACTACGCTCAAGAGCATTGCGAAGGACAAGCGCTTGCTGTATTTCGTGATTGCATACTTCTTCTACATCGACGGCGTGCATACTATTATTAAGATGTCCACCAGCTACGGCACCGACTTGGGCATTGACGCTACACAACTTGTATTGGCCCTGCTTATGACGCAGTTCGTGGCATTCCCGTCTGCTATTGCGTACGGCAAGCTGGCGGGAAAGTTCGGCACACGCAAGATGCTTTGCATCGCGGTGTTTGCGTACTTGTGCATCACGCTGTTCGCAGCATTCTTGCTGCGTTCCGCCCTTGAGTTCTGGATTCTGGCGTTTGCCGTGGGCCTGTTCCAAGGCGGCATCCAGGCGCTTTCGCGCTCGGAGTTCGGCAAGCTTATCCCCAAAGATCACGCGAACGAGTACTACGGCTTCTTCGACATTTTCGGCAAGTACGCTGCCATTCTGGGCACGTTCTTGATGTCGGTATTCACGCAGGTCACGGGAAACGCCAGCTTGGGTGTGCTTTCCATTGCGGTCCTGTTCATCGTGGGTATTGTGTTCTTGGCGCGCATGCCCAAGAAGTAACGCGCCTGCGAGGGCACTAACACAGGTGCAGCAACGGTATGCTGGCAAGAGCGCACAGAGGCACACCACTGCAGCAGCCCTGCTGCTCATACATTTCGCAACCAGCAAGGCCGACGATTCAGTCAACCTGAGTCGTCGGCCTTCGTTTTATTCGCAATCCAACGGCAGTTCAATGAAAATCGTTCACCGTTATCGAAAAATCGAAGTTAAACGGATTAAACGTCCGAAAATGAAGAACTGTGAACGATTTTGTAAAGCTGCTGCACTCACACGGCGCCGCAACGCTCGTTTTTAAGGACACTCAGCCTTGCTCGACCCATGGCGGCCGCTTTCAAGGACGTTTGGCCCTATTCGGGCCCGCGTCGCCCGCTTTTAAAGTCAGGTTGTTGAAAAAACGTGGTTGAATTCGAAGTTGTGATAGGTTGGAAGCAGGTCGAAGCTTCAGTCGCGATCCGCAGTCACAATCAACCTCAATAGAACATAATTATGAACTGGCATTTTATAAAATCGCCTTCACTGTAGAGACCGCATCCGTCGAAAAATACCCCGATTCGCGCTCTTGACCTACTTCCAACCTGCTCCAACTTCGAATTTGAAGCCCAAAATCCAACAACATGAATAGATTTGAAGAAAAGCTCCTGCCCAAGCGCAAGCAACGTAGGATCGCGGTAATACGAGCCGCTATTTAGCGCATCCTTCAAGCTCCCGAACAATCTCTTCCGTAGATCGATCATCGAAGCGAACAAAAGCATCCATGATCACAGCGAACGCAGCATAATAGGCCCGCTCATCCTTTTCTGCTATCTGAACAGCCAAATCGCCTATCCAATTCAAAACGTGATTCGACAAAAAAGCACGTTGCGTCTTCAGAATCCGAAGCGCTTGTTCGTCGTTACCATCGGCATACGCTTCAAATGCTCGACCGCTCATTCGACCCAGATAATCCATCATCGCAGCAATGTGATCATCGGGGGAACGACGCTCAGCTTGCAGCTTAAACCCAGCATCGTAATAATAAGAGCGAACGTCAAGCGTGCTTTCTTGGAAAAGCAGTTTTTCCTTACCTACATACGGAGACTCCCACGGATACACATATGCAGGCCCTGGAAGCAAGAGGAGTTTGACGTAATCGCTGCTCAAGTCATCCGCAAAGGCAGAATCCGAGCTTGCTGCCCTAGCTTTCTCTAAAAGAGCAACCGCCGTTTCAACGCGACGAGCAATTGCAATATCATCCTTACCCAAGCGCGCCGTCGCACCGTCCGAGCATCCCTCCTGGGAAAAATATCCGCTTACCGCGGCAAACGCTTCGAAAGCATCTTCGCTGAACATCATCTTTACACTCTGACTCGTCGGCTCGCTTCCAAACACAACATGCATCAGATTGTAGATATAGGTACGGCGAGCAAGAGTCAGCGCAATCTCGCTTTCATGTTCACGGTTTGTCATATCGGTACTTCCTTATATCGCGTTCTTGCAGCAAGCGGGGTCAATCCGCAAATCGAGCCGCACCACACGCCCAGTATGTGGTGCGACCGTAAAACCAAACACTTCAGAAAGCCAACTTACCACTTCAACTCACGAGCGCTTGCATCAAATGCAGCTTCTTTCGTCCTGATAAGAACATTCGGCTTCGTCAAATCCGGTGACGGCAGCACGACAATGCTTCCGCCATCCAGGTTGGATCCGTACTTGGCGCGCAGCTCATCGATATCGCCAAAATCCAACGCGCGGTTCGGACAGCATGCCACGCACGCGGGCTGGTTGCCCTCTTTACGCAAGCCATAGCAACCATCGCACTTTCCGGAAACACCCTCATCGGGGAAATATTGCGGCTGGCCATAGGGGCAAGACATAACACACATGCGACACCCGATGCACTTTGTCTTATCCTGAATCACCGTGCCGTCATCTGCCTTGTAGATAGCACCTGTCGGGCAATTGTCCAAACAAGTAGGCTTGTCGCAATGGTTGCAGCCGAATGAATAGCTGAACGCTTTCACGTTAGGGAACGTTCCCACCGTGTACGTATGGGCCTCGCGATAAAGATAACCCACTTCAAGGCGATTCTTGTCTTTGCACGCAACCTGGCAGGCGCGGCAGCCTATGCATTTCGCCATATCAAAATAAAATCCGACCTTGGTCATGCGTCTGCGCCCCTTCCCTACGCTTCAAACGAGAAGATACGCTGCGGCTGGAGATAATCATCCTCAAGAGGCGTACCTGTGTATTTCTCGAAATTGCAGTTACAGTTGTTGTAGCCCGATATGCCCATACCGGGAATATCGTTGCCGATAAGATAGTTGTCGGCGCCGCCACGGTCGATGCCCGTCTTCTCGTCAATGTCAACCCACGCACCATGCGGAAGTCCCACTTCGCCTGGCACAAGCGTTTCCATCACGCATGCTTTGCGCAACGTCTTGGCGTACTTCGTCCAAATCATAACAGTATCGCCATCCTGGATGCCCTTCTCTGCGGCATCGGAGGCATTAAGGAACACGGGGCTCTTCCAAGCTTCACGCAACCAAGGGCAGTTGCCGTACGTGCTGTGAGAGCGACCCATATAGTGCGGGTTGTACAACACGTAGGGGCATTCGCCCTTCTTTCCGTTAATATCGCAATTCTCAAACGTGCTCTCGTAACCCAACTCAGAAACGAAATACGTCGGATAGGGTTTGAACACAGTCGAATTGAACTTGAAGCTGTTCAGCAAGTCGGCGCGTGCCTGGCAGTAAATTTCAAGCTTGCCGCTGGCACTGGTAAGGGGATGTCCCTCAGGATCATCAACAAACGACTTGAAGCCGATGAAGCCGTACTTGTCCCCTTCCTTGCGCGGTATCTGATAGGTGCCGCGCTCCAAGAATTCCTTGAGCGAAATAACGCCTTCTTGCGGCTTTCCCTCTACACCCCACTCATCGATGTCTTTCTGAGTGATGGTCAACAGCGGACCAAAGCCAGTTGGGCTGGATTCGCTAACCACGGTGCTGCCTGCCAACTGATTGAAGAACTGCTGCTTCTCACTAATAGGATAAACAGTATTGGGGTCAATTCCCAACGCCTCAAGCAACAAGCGCTCAATTTCCTGATCGGTCTTCGCTTCATAAAGCGGCTCGGTTACCTGGGTGTAGCAGATAATCGTTTCCCTGTTCGGGTAATCGCCAAATCCACCAACACGCTCCCACTCCGTTGTCACCGGCAAAACAATGTCGGAATACAGGGCGTTAGTGGTCATGAATTGAGCGCGCGTGAACACAAAGTCAACTTTGCGATGAGCCTCAATGCCCTCGGCCATATTGATGCCCGATTGCAGCTGCGCGGTAATCTCATGGAAGATGCCATGAATCTCGGGGTACACCTCGTCACGACCCATGGACATCCTAAGCTGCAGCCAGTCACCCACATGACGATAAGGGCCGCCGCCATTCTTGATAAGACCCCACACCAGAGCTGCGGGAGCAATTTGATTAACTGGATTCGGAACAGGAGGAAGCCCGTTCTTACCGGGGTTAATCAGCGAAGGACCAGCCCAACCAGCGCCTGTGTTATACGCGGTGCCGCAAGCATGTCCGCTTTTACCCATATGGCCGCCCATTGCGCCCAAAGCCATCAGCATCTGGGGAAGCATCTCGGTGCCGTGGCAACGAGCCATGGCGTAGTTGTGCAGAATCATGACCTTGTTCTTCATGCCAACTTCACGGGCAAACCAGGTGATTCGGTCAACAGGCACGCCGCAAATCTTTGAAGCCCATTCAGGCGTCTTGGGAATACCATCGTACTTACCCAGTACGTAATCCATCAGGTTCTCGTCGATCTTGGCATCTGCCGGCATGTGCTCGGAGTCAAAACCAACGGTATACTTATTAAGGAAGTCCCAGTCAACAACGCCGCCTTCTTCTTTGTCAAGACGAAGCATCTCGTAGGCAACGCCTAACATGAAAGGCATATCGGTGCCGCCGCGAACGGGAATCCACTCTGCATCAAGCAGCTGAGCGGTAGCGTTGTACAGCGGGTCAACAACAATGAACTTAACGCCATGCTCTTTTACATGCTGGAAGAAATACGTGGGCAAGCCTGCTGCCGACCATGCAGGATTAGCGGAATACAGCACGATGGTATCCGCGTTAAGCATGTCGTAGCGGTCATTCGCCATGCCAAGATTGAGCCACGGCAAGCCACAAGGCTGCAGGTCAAAGCAATAGGATCCATGAGAACCGGTGTCCCAGTTGGAAGAAGCGCCGCCAAATGCCTTCAAGGCGTTGGTCGGTTTCTTATCGTAGAACGCCTGGCAACCGTACTTCTCTTTCACGCGCTTCATCTCTTGAGCCATGAGACTAATTGCTTCATCCCAAGAAATGCGCTCCCATTCGTCTTTGCCACGAAGCTCGCCATGAGAGTTCTCTCCACCGCCAGGCTGCCAATGCTTGCGCTTCATAGGGTAACGCAAACGGTCAATACCGAAGCATTGCTGCTGCTGGGCACGTCCACGTACGCAGCCGCGCTGTTGCGGGTAATCGAAAGAATCTTCGTGGGTATCATCGGTCTTCTGCCTGATTACAACGCCATCTTTTACCATGACTTTATTCAAGCAGCGACCACCGCACTGATGCCAACATGCCACAGGAACCCATGTGCCACCCGCCGCCGGATCGACGGGCAACAGATGCTTGCCCGTAGCATCAAGGCTGGTATCCGAGGAACAACCTACGGTTCCAAGCATCGCCGCGCTTGCGGCGATTGCAGTCGCCGCGCCAATAAAACCGCGACGAGAAATGTTGTCGTTGATTGCCATTAATATCCCCCCTCGTTCCTACAAGACCGTAGCGACTGCGTAGAACGCATAGCGCGAAATCGCGACGCCAACAATCAAAACGACGCAAATTGCCAAGGCATAAGCCTTCTTGTTTTCTTTCTTCGCAGAAAGGGCCGCAAGGATGGCGCCCAGAACAGGCGCCACGACAAATGCAACAATATGGAGCATCGAATCTGCGCCAACGCCCATGAACGCGACAATTTCAAGGCATAACCCGATGGCTAGCAGAGCTGCAAAAACATAGAACGCACGAAGGATGGTCTTCTCGCCAAAATCCACAACACCCAAAGCCATGCACAGGCCGAAACCCATAGCCAAGTCGCCAGCCACAAACGAAATCACCGTTGCCGGCGCGTTGCACCAAGCTTCAATGCCGTAAACGCCGGTGTACGCCAAGCCCATAGCAAACATGCAGATAACTCCAACAAAAGCAGCGATAACACGAAGCGCATACGGGCTATCTTTCTTGACCAGCGTAACGATTAGATCGACGATTGCAAGAACCAGGAAAACGATTGCAATCAAGACTTCCATCACCATGCCAGATCCCATGTTGATGGTACCCGCGAACACAGCATCAAACGCGCGCGGAATGCTTTGGATGTGCGTGGTGGCAGCGATAGTTCCCACCACGAAGAGAACAACAACTACAGCGGGGATAAGCCAAGGCTTTTCGCCCGAACGCTTACGCAAGAAGCACGTCTCGCATACGCAAGCGCCAACGGCTATGCCCCCTAAAAGCGTGAACAAATACAGGGATACAAGTTCCATCTCCTCTGACCTCCTGTTCCTGAGACCGCTAGGCGGTCTCCCCCAACTCGCGCGCTATCCCTCGTAGCCGCGCGATTCACCAGGCCCGCAGCGTCTTGACGCGGGTCCAACTGCACCAAGCAGTTTGCTGGCTCGGAACTTGGCCAAATCCCATTACACCAAAATGTACAGCATTGTCGTGCGACAGTCAATACTGTCGCACGACAAAGTGAAAGAATGGGCTCCATGTACAATACCGCAGGTTACCACTATGATTTCACGCATTTCAACCGTTGTCGAAAACAACAGTTAGCGTGCTAGAAACAGCAAAATACGTCAATTGACCTTTCAAGAGCTCACAATCGATACATTTTGTCTATTTTGCTAGACAAAGTAAAGTTACCAAAGATTACCAAAAGATATCGTTCGGCAGCAACGACCCCGCTTTTGATTCGTTTCGCAACCAACAAGGCCGACGATTCAGTCAACCTGAGTCGTCGGCCTTCGTTTTATTCGCAATCCAACAGCAGTTCAATGAAAATCGTTCACAGTTATCGAAAAATCGAAGTTAAATAGATTAAACACCCGAAAATGAAGAACTGTGAACGATTTTGTAATGACAAAGTTTTATGCGTCCCCGCAGCAGAGCGCCAAGCACAACGCCCTCAAACACGTACCTGCCAACATCTTCGCGCAGGGGCACGTCCCTTACCGTAAATAATGCGTAAAACATAACGTTTCTATAGGCTATCTGCGGCTTTTTCGCTATAGTTAACCTGACTTGTTGTCTCTTAAAGAAGGTTTGAATTATGTCGCTCATCGTAGCAAAGTTCGGCGGAACCTCGGTGGCATCGCCCGAACGCATCAAGAAAGTTGCTGCGCGACTTATCGCCAAAAAACAGGCTGGCCACAGTGTGGTCGCCGTTGTTTCCGCCATGGGAAAAACCACCGATGAACTGGTGAGTTTGGCAAGCGCGCTTAACGGCAACCCGCCCGCACGCGAAATGGACCGCCTGCTTTCCACGGGCGAGCAGGTCAGCATGGCGCTGTTGGCCATGGCGCTTGAAGCCCGCGGTTACCGCGCCATGAGCTTCACGGGTCGCCAGGCAGGCATTGAAACCGACACCTCGCACTTGAAATCCAAGATCACCGGCATCGATGCCAAACGCATCATGGATGCCGTGAACGCGGGCATCATTCCCGTCATCGCAGGCTTCCAGGGCATCGACGGCAACGGCGACATTACCACGCTGGGCCGCGGCGGCTCCGATACCACCGCAGTTGCTGTTGCGTGGGGCATAGGCGCCGACGTGTGCGAAATCTACTCCGACGTGGATGGCGTATACACCGCCGACCCGCGCGTATGCCCGCGCGCCCGCAAGCTAGACAAGATTTCCTACGACGATATGCTGGAGCTTTCAACGGCTGGATCAGGCGTTTTGCAGAGCCGCGCCGTAGAGCTTGCCAGCAAATTCCACGTGGTTATCCATTCGCGCTCGGCTTTCTCCGACGCCGAGGGCACCTATGTTATGGAAGGAACGGAAGATATGGAAGAAGCCGTTGTTACCGGCATTGCCCATGACACCTCTGAAGTCAAAGTTACCCTGCGCGGCGTGCCCGACATGTCCGGTGTTGCCGCCAAGGTGTTCTCGCGCCTTGCCGCCGCGAACGTTTCCGTTGACATGATCATCCAAAACGTCTCGGAAGATGGCGTGACCGACATCAGCTTCACCTGCCCGAAAAGCGATTTGCCGCGCGCGTCGGAAACCATCACCAGCATCTTGCCGGAAATCAACGCACGCGAGTTCGTAGTGGACGAAGACATTGCCAAGGTAAGCGTGGTAGGCACGGGCATGAAGTCCTCCCCCGGCGTTGCAGCGAAAATGTTCAGCACGCTTGGCGAAAACGAGATCAACATCCTGGCCATTTCCACGTCGCCCATTCGTCTTTCCGTAGTGGTGCGCTCATCGCAAGCCGTGGCGGCAGTGCAATGTCTGCACACCGCATTCAACATGGACTCCGACAGCGTGTTTGTGGAAACGCAGCTTTCCGCAGAAGAGATCGCAGCGAAAATGGCGAAGGGCCGCTAGGCGCGAAACGAACGTATTCGTCAACGATGTAATTGGAGGAACATCATGGCTTGGAATAAAAAGATGCCCGCTTATCCCGTTGTAGCTGTTGCGGGAGCCACCGGTGCCGTGGGTCGCGAGATGCTGAAATGCCTGGAGGCGCTGAACTTCCCCGCTTCTGAAGTGCGCGCGCTTGCCTCGGCGCGTTCGGCAGGCGAAAAGCTTCCCTTCGCTGGCTGTGGCAAAGTGCCCGCTGGTGAGCTGACCGTGCAGGAAATGACCGAAGAAAGCTTCCAGGGCGTTGACATTGCCCTGTTCAGCGCGGGTGCAAGCGTTTCCAAGAAGTTCCGCAAGGCCGTGGTAGATGCCGGCGCCGTGATGATTGACAACTCCAGCGCTTTCCGCGTTGACCCCGATGTGCCGCTGGTCGTGCCCGAAGTGAACGCGCACGACATTGCGTGGCACAGCGGCGTTATTGCCAACCCCAACTGCACCACCATCCAGATGCTTGTTGCTTTGAACCCGCTGCGCAAGCTGGGTCACATTGACCGCATTGTGGTAAGCAGCTACCAGTCCACCTCGGGTGCGGGTGCTAAGGGCATGGCCGAGCTCGAAGATCAAACAGCAAAATACCTGGCTGGCGAGCCATTTGAGCCGTCCGCCTTCGCGCATCAAATCGCGTTCAACTGCATTCCGCACATCGACGTGTTCGTTGACGGCGATTACCTGGATGACATCCCCGAAGGCTACACTAAAGAAGAGTGGAAGATGGTCGTTGAGACGAAGAAGATCTTCAACGACAACACCATTGAAGTGGCGCCCACGTGCGTGCGCGTGCCCGTTCTGCGTTGCCACTCCGAAAGCCTGAACGTGGAGTTTGCACACCCTGTGAGGATCGAGGCTGTAAAGGAAGCGCTGGCCAGCGCCGAGCACGTGGTGCTTGAAGACGATCCCGCGAACAACGTGTACCCCATGCCTGCAATGCATCGCGGCTCGTTCGACACGTTTGTCGGACGCGTGCGTCGCGATAGCACCGTGCCCGAAGATCGCGGCATTGCCCTGTGGGTTGTAGCCGACCAGCTGCTGCGCGGTGCGGCGCTGAATGCCGTTTACATTGCGCAGAAGCTTCTGCCGGAAGCGTAACAGCGCATTCAGGAGGGCAATTGTTGACAAATTACCCCACCTTTTGTCAACAATGAGAGCCAATCTCCTAGCGGCGCAGCCCGAAACAAAAACTAAACAGCCCTTTGAACAGGGCATATAAAAGAATCCGAGATGCGAAATGCACCTCGGATTCTTTTATTGTTGACAAAAGGTGGGGTAATTTGTCAACAACGATGTTACGAATTCTTGAGCAGCACGGAGCTCACGGCATCGGCAGCGTGCTCGCACGCATCGCAGCAACGCTCCATGCGCTTGTAGATTTCCGTCCAGCGCAAAACGTCCACCGGATCGGCATTCGGACGCGTGAACAGTTCGCGAACAGCGGCCATATACAGACGGTCGCCCTCTTCTTCGTAATCGTTGACTTTCACCAAAATACTGTGCAGCTCTTTCGCGTGCTTCTTGAAGCCACGCAGCTGAGACAACGCACAGTCAAGTTCCTGAGCAGCCTCTTTGATGACTTTCGCGAACTTAATAGCACTTTCGGGCACTTCGCGCACGTTGAACATGTAGAAGCGGAACACAACGTCTTCAATCTCATCGAGCACCGTGTCAAGCGCACGCGCCAACTCGATAATGTCTTCGCGCTCAATAGGCGTGATAAACTCAACAGCCGTGTTCTCGAAAATTGCGTGGTTGATCTCGTCGCCACGATTTTCCAGCTGATGCACGCGTGCAATCAGCACGTCAACATCGGCATCGCCAGCAAAGCATTCAACGGTCTCGATAAGCACTTCGGCTTCCTGAACCGCCAAAGCAGACACTTTCTCGAATGCCTCGAAGTAATCGAACGCATTTCTTTTCGCCATGGGCGCTCCTAACGCTCTCAAGTAGGCAGGCGTCTTACCTGCGCAAACATCAAAACCAACGTACAAATCGCAAATCAAAACGCAAATGCAGCACCCAAAGGCGGCTATGGCACCTGCAGCGCAAACACTAACCACCAGCTGCCGCAAAAACAAGCATGTCCTAGTAAAGCAAATCTGCACGCGCACGCGCAACCGCAACGGCAAAATACCAGGAAAAAGCCGCGTGTTCACAGCTTAGCGGAAACGAGCAAGAACACCGCGCTTTTCTGCACCAATTTCCGTGAACTGCATATGTCCAGGGAATACGAGCGTGTTCTCGGGAAGCTTGCTCAAGCGCGTCAGCGACTTCACCATTTCGCTCATGTTGCCACCCGGGAAATCGGTGCGTCCAAACGCGCCGCAGAACAGCGTATCGCCCGAAAGCAGAATGCCGCACTCTCCCCCGTTTTCGCTGGCGGGAAGATACAGGCACATTGAACCCTTTGTGTGACCAGGGGTGATAAGCACCTTCCACTTCATGCCGCACAGCTCAACGGTGTCGCCCTCTTTGACCTTGCGGTCAACTTTGCATTTCTGCACAGGCGGTGTTGCGGAGTCGTGATCGTAGGGGTTCTCGATAAGCGAAGCATCAATTGCCGACGCGATAACCGGCACGCCTGTCTCCTTATGCAACTGGGCCAGGGCGCCAACATGATCGGAATGCTCATGGGTCACCACAATAGCGTCAATCTTGCCGCCCGCCACATTGCGGATTGCACCCATAATACGCGCGCAATCATCAGCGGGGTCAACCACAAACGCGCCTTGGTCGTTGCTTACCACGTAGACGTTTGTTTGGTAAGAACCCAAAACCAGAGTGGAAATGCTTACATTTCCGCAGTTCAACGAATTGTTTCTTGCCATTATCGTTTCTTCTTTCTTGAGCCTTGCGCACCGGCAATCATGCGGTGGGCATCGAATACGCCATTAACCGCGCGGAGTTTTTTCAGCACGGCATCAATAAACGTGATATCGGAAATCTGAATGCGGAAGCGCATGGAAACCATGCTGTCCTTGTGCGAGAACGTGGAACACGCCAGCACGTTTGCGCCGCATTCAGAAAGCACCTGGGTTACATCGCGCAGCAGACTCATGCGATCCATGGCTTCAAGCTGCACCTCAACCTCGTACGACACTTCGCGACTGGAATCCTGCGCCCATTCAACCTCGATAATACGCTCGGAGCTGCGCTTCAAATCGGCTGCATTCGGACAATCGGCACGATGCACCGAAATGCCACGTCCACGCGTTACAAAGCCCATAATCGGGTCACCCGGCACGGGATTGCAGCAGTGCGACAAGCGCACCAGCACGTCGCCCAAGCCCTTCACCACCACGCCGTTCGACGACGAGCTTGCAACTTTCTTGCGCGGCTTCACCGTGGTGAGCATGGGCGGTATCACGTTTTTGCTGGTGGCAGACGTGACCAGGAACGATTCCTTCTGCTCCACCGAGCCGTTTTCCGTAAGCAGCTTTATCACGCGGTTCGCAATGTGCTGCGCGCTTTCCGTGCCGGTGCCAATCTGCACCAGCATGTCTTCGGGGTCGTTGAAGCCCAACTGCTTGGAAACGTCTTGCGTGGCGCGCATCATGGTGGCATTCGAGATGCCCATGTTGTGCTTCTTCACTTCGCGCGTAAGTTTGTCGCGGCCCAGCTGCAAGTCGTCGCTGCGGCTGATGCGCGAATGGTACGCGCGGATTTTCGAGCGCGCCGAGGGCGTTTTGACCAGGTTGATCCAGTCACGCGAAGGTGTTGCGCTCTTCTGCGTAAGGATTTCCACGCGATCGCCGCTTTGCAGCTGGTACGTAAGCGGCACAATTGCGCCGTTCACTTTTGCGCCCACGCAGTGGTTGCCCACTTCCGTGTGAATAGCGTATGCGAAGTCGATGGGCGTGGAGCCCGCACGCAAGCTTTTGACCTCGCCTTTTGGCGTGAACACGAAGACCTCGGTAGGAGCCAAGTCAACTTTCAGCGACTTCAGAAACTCACGGGAGTCCTGGGTTTCATCGGCCCAGTCAACCATCTCGCGCAGCCACGCCAGCTGTTTGTCCAGCTCAAGATCGCCGCGCGTGGCACCCTTCTCCTTATAGCGCCAGTGCGCCGCAATGCCGTATTCGCTTTGCGCATGCATTTCCTCGGTGCGAATCTGCACTTCCAAAGGACGCGCCGCCGGACCAATAACCGTAGTGTGCAAGCTTTGGTACATGTTTTCCTTGGGCATGGCAATGTAATCTTTGAAGCGCCCCGGCATAGGATGCCACAGCGTATGCACCGCGCCCAACGCGGAATAGCAATCCTTGATGTCCTGCACAATAACGCGCACGGCAATCAAGTCGTAAATCTCGGAGAAGCCCTTGCCGCGCTGCGTCATTTTCTCGTAAATGGAATACAGGTGCTTGGGGCGTCCCTCAATGCGGCACGGAATGCCCATGCGATCCACTTCTTCGCGCAACACGCCCATGACCTGGGAAAGGTACGCTTCACGTTGCGCACGGCTTTCCATAACCATGCGCGCAACTTGCTTGTATTTATTGGGCTCCAAATAGAAGAAGGACAAGTCTTCAAGCTCCCACTTAATAGAGCTAATGCCCAAACGATGCGCGATGGGCGCATAGATTTCCAGCGTTTCGCGCGCCTTGAAAATGCGGCGATCTTCACGCAAAGCTCCCAGCGTGCGCATGTTATGCAGACGGTCGGCCAGCTTGATGATAACCACACGGATGTCTTTGCTCATGGCAACGAACATCTTGCGGATGGTTTGCGCCTGCTCATCGGAGAGATTTTCCACCTCGATACGGGTGATTTTCGTAACGCCATCCACCAGTTGCGCCACAGCATCGCCGAAGAGTTCTGCCAGCTGGTCCACCGTGACGTCGGTGTCTTCCACCGTGTCATGAAGCAGCGCGCCGCACACGGTTTCCGCATCCATGCGCAGGCCCGACAAAATGATGGCAACCTCCACCGGATGCGCCACGAACGGCTCGCCCGACTTGCGGCACTGGCCTTCGTGCGCGTGCGCAGCAAAACGATACGCGCGCTCCACCATGTCCAGTCCCTCTTTGTCGGTATAGGGCTCCATAGCCTCAATCAGCGTGCGGAAGCGCTCTTCAGGCGTGAACGTACCCGGCGTGACCTTGCCCGTAAGCGTAGTGGGCGCATACGGCTTATCGCTGCCGCCTTGGTAGCCCAGCAGCGGTTCGTCCAGGTCATCAGGGGAAACGCTGTCAAGCGCCACACCCAGCAGCTCAGCATCGCGGAAAGTGTCATAGCAGGCGGCGTATTCCTCGGAGTCGGGCGCGGGAGAAGCGGCTGCGGGGATGACCCCTTCGCTTGCAGACGTGGCTGCAGGCGCGGCGCCACCAGCTGGCGCAGGCTCGGCCACCGTTTCGCCCGCCGCAGAGCTTGCGGCAACGGCGGCGTCTACGGGTTTTGCGGGTTTTGCGTCACCCGTGACTTCCACGGTTTCCGCGGCTTCCGCGGCTTCCACAGCCTCCACAAGCGCACTATCAACAACAGGAGCAGCGTCCATAACGCTCCTATCCGATGCATTTTTTGCAGCATCCGCGGGTTTTGCATTATCGGCAGTATCCACGGAATGGGTTTTTTGCGCCATAGCCGCCTCCTTTCGAAAAATTTCGCCAAACAATAATTATACGATGTTATCTGCATAAATGAGAAGACAACGGCAAACGAAACCCACCTTTATCATGAGTTCGGGATTATGGGGTACACGATGTGCGCCAAAAGCTCGTCAGCCGAAGCGGAAAGCGCCCAATCGCCAAACGAACGCGACTCTTCGATTTCGCCCAGACCCTCGCGGAAACGTACGCTTTCCATAAGGTCAACTTTCTCGGGACGATGCTTCACGCGAATCGCCCAAATGCGCTCGCCGCAGAAGCAGCCAGGGCGCGCCTCGATGAAGCCCAGCTCGCGGAAGACCGCAATGCCGCATTTCACCGCCGCAGCCGAAAGCTTGGATGCCGCAGCCGAAGCCGCCTGCACTTGGGCGGCTGCTGCCGCCTGCGCGCGCGCCCGTTCAGCCGCTGCCTGAGCAGACGATGCGCAACCACAGCTCACGCAACCCGCAGCGCTCGCGGCACCGGCACTGCCTGCCGCGGCGCGCATGCCAGCTGCAGCACCGGCGCCGGCGCCGCCTGTCGCCACGCTGTCATCCGCGGGGCGCGCAGGCGCTTCCCCAAAAGCCGATGCGAAGTCATCCAAGTTCACCATGAACGGTTCTTCGCCGTGTTTTACCTGTTCGGAGCGCAGATACTTATACACATCCACCAACGCCGCACGATCGGGCGTTTCGCCGCACACCACGGCTTTGTTCGTTTGAGCATCGGCATTCCCGTAGAGCAAGTGGATAATCGCGGGATCGCCATCGCGGCCCGCGCGGCCACTCATCTGGTTAAACTCAATCTCGTTGAACGGCAGCCCGTACAAAACAACACGACGAATATGCGGAATGTTCACGCCTTCGCCAAATGCCGACGTTGCCACCAGCACGCAAAACGCATCGGTGCGGAACAGCTCTTCCGCACGATTGCGCTCAACGCGCGAAAGGCCAGCGTTATAGAAGCCAATGCGGCTGGCCAGCTGCGGCACGCGCGCGCGCAACGAACGCGCCACGGCAACCGATTGCTCGCGCGAGGATACGTAGACGACGGTCTTTTCGCCACGCGCGACAATGTGCGCCAGGTAGTCATCGCGGTTCTTCAAGTTGCGGTGGTCATCCACGTGCAGATTTTCACGACTTGCCTGGTCATACACGTGATCGCGCAGCGACAACACCTGCGCAACATCGCGTGCCACGGCATCGGGAGCTGTTGCCGTGAGCGCCAAAACCGTGGGATCACCCAGCTGCTTGAGCACCGTACCCAGCGAGCGATACGCCATACGGTTGCCAGCCTTCGCCTGGCCCACGTGGTGCGCCTCGTCAATTGCCACGAAACCGATGCGCTGGCAGGCGGCGAATTCTTCCGCGTGGTACGTCAAAAACTCCGGCGTGGTCAAAACGATGTCCACATCGCCCGAGGTCAAACCCGCAAACGCAACGGCACGCTCCTGCGGCGTGCTCTCGCCCGTAAGCGTGACCGACGACACGCCGAACGGCAACAGCGCGTTGTTCAAATGCCACGCCTGGTCGGCAATCAGCGCGCGCAACGGATACACGAAAATCGATGCTTTTCCCTGTTCAAGCGCCAATTCTGCCGCCCGCACCTGGAATGTGAGCGATTTTCCGCGCCCCGTTGCCATAACAGCCAACAGCGACTGGCCCTGCGCCAGCTTATCGAGAATCTGACGCTGGGAATCATGCAATTCCGCCGCGCCAATGATGGTTTGGATAATGCGTTCCTGCAGCTCATCGGGCTTCTCCTGCGCAAAGCGACGCCAATCAGCGCGGTTTTGCTCCAGCAGGCTTTCATAACGCTCAATTTCTTCAAACGATTCGTCCACGGTATCTTCCACGCCGTCTTCGGCCGAGGCATACAGGTCCGCCACGAACGACACTTCTTCGGGCGACAAGCACGCCTCAAGTGCCGCGCACGAACGCGCCGGCGACACGGTTTTCAACATGGCCTTCACCGACTCGCGCCCACGCCATGAATCGATTTGCAGCGTAAACGCGGCGTTGACCACGCTGTTTGTATCCAGCAGCGTTTCGATATCGGAACAGTGGAACATAATGGCGGCCGTCTGCCCCGTTCCGTCCGACAGGTTGCACGAGAAGTGGTTCTTGCCCGCGCCCACCGCGCGATGATTCGCCAGCGTCACATTCGGCGCCATGAAGCACGGCACGGGGTTTTCCTGGCCAAACGGTGCCAGCAAGTCCAGCTTGCGCACGTTTTCCAGCGTAAGCTCTGCCAAACTCACGCGCGCATCCACCGGAATAGCCGGGTGAAACGCCGAAGGCGGCAGCTCGTCCATGAACGCGCACAGGCGGCGCGTGAATTCTTCCAAGTTCGCCACGGGAAGCGTCACGCCCACAGCCGCTTCATGCCCGCCGTAACGTGTGAGCAAATCGGCGCAACTCTCAACGGCCTTGAACAGGTTCACGCGACCCACGCTACGACCCGAGCCGCGTGCTTCATCGCCATCGATAGTCAGCAGAATCGTGGGCACGCCATACGTTCCTACCAGGCGACTTGCCACAATTCCCTTCACGCCCTCGTGCCAACCCGCACCCGCAACAACCAGCGCACGCTGGCCATGGTAGATTTCTTCGGCCTGCACCTTCGCGATTTCGGTCAACTCTGACTCAATGCTGCGCCGCTGCGTGTTAATCTCTTCCAGCTGCGCCGCTAAATGCTGGCAACGCACGGGATCATCGCACATAAGCAGCTCAAGCGCCGATGAGGAATCCCCCATGCGACCTGCGGCGTTCAAGCGCGGAACCGCCGAGAAGCTCAAGTTCGTAGATGTCGTTTGGTCGGTTGCGCCCGCCTGCGCCAGCAGCGCAGCAATGCATGGACGCGGCTTTTCGTTGATGCGACGCAGACCATCGGCAACCAGCGCACGGTTCGCACCCACCATGGGCATAAGGTCAGCCACTGTGCCCAGCGTTGCCAGGTCGGTGTATTCGCGCCACAAATGAGGCATGCCGAAACGCGCACCCAGCGCCTGCACCACTTTCAGCGCAACGCCCACACCAGCCAAAACGGCGTCATCCTTGGAGCCGGCCCGCTTGGGGTCAACAATGGGAACGTCAACGGGCACAGCATCGGCCGGTTCGTGATGGTCGGTAACCACCACGCGCAACCCCTGGCCCACCGCCTGCGCCACGGTCTCGCGACACGATATGCCGCAGTCAACGGTCACAATGAAATCGGGCGTGGGGCCCAGCCGCATAACGCGCTGAAACGCCGCTTCCGTTAAGCCGTAGCCTTCGTCGAAGCGGCGCGGGATGAACGGCGTGGCCAAGGCGCCCATCTGGCGCAGCGCGCGCGTAAGGACGGTAGTGGCGGAAATGCCATCAACGTCGAAGTCGCCAAAGACCACAATGTGGTCACCGCGCCGAATTGCCTGCTCAAGATCATCAACCACGCTTTCCATCCCAGGAATGTTATAGGGATTACCCCAATCCCTATCAAGCGAGGGATTGAAGAAGCGTTCGGCTTGCTCGGGCGTGGTCACGCCGCGCGATGCGAGCGTGGTCGCAATGAATCGAGGAAGCCCCAACTGCTGTTCAAGCAGGTCAACAACGGAAGGATTCGCCTGGCGAACGTCAAATTGAACAGACATAACCGTAACCTCATGTGCGCATAAATACTTACTTTTCGTGCGATATTTTGCCACAAACAGAGGCGCTTGTCATACGTCACCAGCCGCATGACGGCAACCTGTAACATGAATCGGCAAGGCGTCAGGTGCGCGGGATGGGTGAAGCAGCCCGCGCTGAAGTCCACAAGGCGCTGAACGCCTGCGGGGGCGCCGCAGGGGCGCGCGGCGGCGTTGGGTGCCCCGCAGGGTCGGGCCGCGGGGACGGGCGGCGCTGAATGCCCGAGGGGGCGGGCTGCGGGCAAAGCGGTGCGCGTGGCGCAGGGACGACCAGCGGCGCAACGGCTTGCGGCCGCCGCAGGGCGCCCGCAAGCAGCCTGCTACCGCAACTACAAAGCAACCTGCAGCAGCGGCGAAAGGGCTCCTTGCGAAAGAATGGTCACTTTCTGCGTGGCGCGCGAGATTGCCGTATACAAGCGATGACGGGACAAATCGTCCGTCCCGTAAACGCTTTCTTGCGCATCCGCGATGATAACCTGGTCAAACTCCAGACCCTTCGCGGTGGGAAGATCAAGCAGCACCACACCGTGCTCGGGCAGTGTCACGGGTGCACCCGCACGCTTGGAGCGGTTGGGGCGACGTGCAGCCGCACCTGCAGCAGAACCGGTAGTACGCGACCCAGTATCGGCGTCCACGCTTGCAACGCCATGTGCTTCTCCCACACCCGCAGCACTACCCGCACCGGGGAATGCGCAGGTCACTGGGCAGTCTGTAAACTCTGCCAGCTTCTTTTCCATCCAGCGCGCGCGTTGCTTATCCGCCACGACGATTGCAGCCAATCCACGCTGGTCAACATCTTCGGCCGCCTGAACAACGGCGTTGCGCAGCGCCGCGAAGTACTCTTCGTCCGTAGCGCACGACTTGATAACGGGCTTGTTGCCCGGACGCTGCACCGAGGCAACATCCATGCAGGAATCGCCGTTCATCAGCGCTTGGAACAGCGCCGTGATTTCCGGTGAGCTACGATAACTCGTTTGCAGGCGACACAGCTCAACCGATGCGTCAAGCACATGCGCAAATCCCTGCTCTATCTGCGAAAACGTAGCCGTTCCTTCTTTGATTGCCTGATTCTCATCTCCCAGCAACAAGAAATGCGCGTTGCAGAAATAGCGCGCCATAACCATGAGCTGCGCCAACGAGTAATCCTGAACCTCGTCCACCATCACGTAGCGCGCCCCGCGATTCGCACCGCCCGCCAGCGCCAGCTTCAAGTACAGCCACTCCACCGCAGAAAGCGAGCTCTTTCCCAGCATGTTCATGCCAATGCGGTCGAAACGCAGCCAAGCGCCTTCCTCAATAGCATCCGCCACGGCGGCGTAGCGGTCCTCCAGGTACAAGCGCGTGTATTCGGGCAGCTCTTCTTCCAGCGCCGTAAACGCCTGATGGCCAAAGAGGCGAATGTGCTCCTGCTCGTCCAGGTCCATGATTTCCGCTTGGACATCGGCATTGTTCATGCGCGATACAATGCGCTGCTCCAACCGCTCATGCAGCAGCTCCTTTGCCAAGTTGCAACGATGCTGCCCTGCAGGAAACCGCTTGTATTGCTGGTATGCACTAAACGCCTGACCTGCGGCAACAACGCGTTCCTCTCCCACGCAAATGTCCTGGAAGTCCCTCTGGGTAAGTTCCAGACTATCGAGTTTTTCGTCGATGACCAGCAAATCATCCGCCAGCGCGCCCTTCCCCAAGCCGCGCTCGGCAAGCCCCAGCTTGCGCATAAGGTCATCCCAAGTTTCGATTTGTGGGTTGCGCTCGCCCATGTTGGGCAGCACGTTGTCAATATAGTCGCGGAAAACAGGGTTCGGTGAGATCAGATGCACGTCATCGGGGCGCAGTGTGTCGCGTTCTTGGTACAGCAAGTACGCAATGCGCTGCAACATGACCGAGGTCTTGCCGCTACCCGCAATGCCGTTGACCAGCAGCACGGGCACATCTTCGTGACGCACCACTTGGTTCTGCTCGCGCTGGATGGTGGCCGTGATGTCTCCGAGCTTCGATGAGCGGCTTTTCGCAAGCGACGCCAGCAGCAGAGGGTCCTCGATGGCAACCGTCGTGTCGAAATAGGCGTTCAGCGTGTCCTGCGTGATGTCGAACTGACGACGAAGCAGCAGGTCAGCCTCTATAGTGCGGCCGTTTGCCACATACGAGGTCTTGCCGTTTGCCTGATTGTAATACGTCTCGGCAACGGGCGCACGCCAATCGATGATGAAGTGACGGCCGCGCTCGTCGGTCATGCCAGTAGCGCCCAGGTACAGCTCGCGCGGCGGAGCGCCGGGGCGCAGCTGCAGCACCACTTTCGCGAAATACGGCTTTTTCATGAGCAGACGCGTTTTGGCCAAACGCTCAGAATTCAAATCCACCGCCAGATTGTACTGATCGATGACGCGCTGCAGCGCCTCAGCCTCGGCATACGTTTCCAAATTCACGCCATTACCCAGGTCAAACTTGAGCTCGTCGAACAAGTTCTTGCGCTCACCCAGCGCTTCAAGCGCATCCGCACCCAAGCTGGCGGTAGTTTCTTCCGCAATGCGCGTCAGCTTCTCGTACGTATTGGTCAGCGCTTGCTGCTCTTCTTGGAAAATGGCGTCTTGTTCCACGATGTCGCCTTTCTGCTTAGCAAAAATGAGACTAAATATTTTACGGGAAAAAGAACGCTCAATCAACGCGCCGCACGTCTCCCAAGGAGCATCTTGTCGGAAATTCGAGGCGAAAACGCGCAAACGAACGGTACGGGGCAGGTCAGAGAGCTCGAAGAGGGGCTTGCGCGGGCACCTGAAGCTCTTTCGGCCGATCGCGGGCCGCAAAACCCCAGGTCGCAGATTTCTACCGACAGCACATGAACCAGCAGCCCCGGCTCCACCTGCCCTGTATCGTCAATCTGGGCGTTTTTGGCCGGAAAATCTGACAAACCGAATCAGTTGCAGCGGCGCGATTGCTGCGGCAGGGGCATCTTGTCGGAAGTCGAAGGCGAATGCGCAAAATATTCCTGTTCGGGGTAGGCGATGAAAGAACATCCCTATTCGCAAAAGTCGGCAAGATCTTGCGACCTGGGGTTTTGCGAAACACTGACAAGTTAAAGACAGGCAGCTGGGCTCAAAACGCGCTTCCGTGCAGGCTCGACCTACCCCGAACGGGAATATTTTGCACATTGGGACGAAAAATCCGACAAACTGATCCACGAGCAACCGAAGCCAAACGTATAATCGCATTCACCATTGCTGTTATTGCCACCTTTTATCAACAATTACCCCTGGTAGAAAAAAAGTCAGCGGAAAGCGGCAACAAAATATTTTGCTAGAAAAAAGAAACCCAACGCTTTGTCAGACGGTCCAAAGTCTAGTGCATCATTTACCATATTTCCTAGAAATGCATCTTGCTGGAGCCTACGCGTAACGAGAAGTAACGCGATGCTCGCGCAGGCGCAGGAAGCCGCCTGGCTCCAACGGAGCATCGCTCAAGAACGTGTAGCGCGCCATAGCGCGGTTTGCCACGTCAACGGAAATGGGCATGGGCTCGCCCGCCGCATTCTCGGAGATCCACGTGAGCTGCGAAACAGTCACACGAACAGGGGGGATATGCGGAACAAGCGCCTCCAGGGCATCGCCTTCCGAAAAGCGGTTGTGGCAAACCGCGGTGATCAGCCACTTGCCAGTTGCATTCTTGGACGAGCTCGAGCCAGCAGCACTGGCAGCCACGCCAGCAGCATCGGAGACGCCATCAGTCGCTACGCCCGCATCAGCGGCACCAACCGTATCAGCAGGACCAGTAGCCCCATCGATCGCTGCACCCACGCAGGCGCTAGCAACCACATCGCTAACAACAGCGCACCCCGCAACGTCCTCCCCATCAGCAGGTTCGCAGGCAACAATGTCTGCCACATGAAGGCACGTCTGCTCATAACCATCGGTTTCAACCGACTGATGAGCCGGCCCAAAGAAAAACCCCGTCGAATACGGACGATGCGACACGGTATCCAACTCTTCTTCGAAATCGGCAGGATCAGCGCCATCGAGTACCTGACGATACGCGTTCACAATGGTCGCCACGTAAAACGCCTTCTTGTTGCGTCCCTCAATCTTAATAGAATCGATGCCCGCCGCTTCCATCTCACGCACGTGCGCCAGCATATTCATATCCTGCGCGTTCATGATGAACGTGCCCGTTTCGTCTTCCTCAATGGGAAAGTGCTGGCCAGGACGCTTTTCTTCTTCCAGCGTATACATCCAACGGCACGGCTGCGTGCAATGTCCGCGGTTGCCGCTACGTCCCGTAAGGTACGAGCTAATCAGGCATCGGCCAGAAACCGCCATGCACATAGAGCCGTGCGCGAACGTCTCAACTTTCATATCGGCAGGCAATGCGGCCTTGAGCGCGGCAATTTCCGCCAGGCTCATCTCACGCGCGCACACCACGCGGCGCGCACCCATCTCGTACCACGCCAACGCCGCTTGCACATTGCTTACCGACGCCTGCGTGCTCACATGGTATTCGCAGTTCGGCGCATACTTACGTGCCAGGCGAAGGGCACCCAGGTCGCTGATGATCAGCGCATCCACGCCCGTAGCGTCAAGCGCCTGCAAGTATTCGGGAAGTGTTTCCAGATCGGAGTCGCTCATCAAGATGTTGCACGTCACATGAACGGAGACACCCGCAGCATGCGCGATTTCCACCGCGCGCGGGATATCGGAAAGGGAGAAATTCGTGGCGCGTGCCCGCATGCCGAAACGGTCAGCTGCCAGATACACGGCATCGGCGCCAAACTTTATTGCGGCTTCTAGCTGGGAAAACCCACCCGCAGGAGCCAACAATTCCATTGGTTTCTTCCTTTCTTCCCCTCGTAAATCAAGGGATGTTTAGCAACAAAATTTCGAGACAGAAACCTGCCTTTTAGCAACAAGTACAATCTGGCGGCGAAGGGTTGAGGCGAACGTGCGACGCCTTGGATAAGTTGAGCGAGTCCCAAGCCCCCTGCAGCATTATCCAGGCGGAGTCCGTTCGTCGAATGCCCTTCGCCGCCAGATACCCACTAAGATAAGCAGCAATTAGCTGTTAAACGTCACGCGCGCCCCTTGAGCCGTGTCTTCGATGACAAAGCCCAGCTCGCTCAAACCATTGCGAACGGCATCGGCAACCGCCCAGTTCTTCTCCTTGCGGGCGGCAGCGCGCGCATCCAGCAACGCCTGTGCTGCAGCGGCTTTATCGGCGCCATCGTAACCGGCAAGCTCGGCAGCCAACGTCAGAACGGCATCGGGATACGCAGCACCTTCATCGGATGCATCCGCGACGGCAACATCAATGCCAAAGACGCCCATAAGTTCCACAATCGCCTGACGAGCTGCGGAAACAGCAGCAACATCAGCGGCAGAAATAGCACCCGCAGCCGTTGCAGCGTTCACCGCTGCCACCAGGCTAAACACCGCACCCAATGCCTCGGGAGCATTGAAATCGTCATCCATGGACGAAACGAAATCCTCGCGCGCGGCAGCAACAGCAGCCTCAAGCGCAGACGCATCCACAGCAGCATCGCCTTCTGCGGCGTTTGACAACAACCAATCCAGGTTCTTCACTGCGTTCTGGATGCGCGTCAGGGCGGCATCGGCTTCGCTCAGGCGCTGGTCGCCAAACACCAGCGGGCTGCGGTAATGCGTTTGCAGCATAAGCATGCGCAGCGCCTCCGGTCGCACAATTTCCAGTGCTTCGTACAGCATCAGGAAGTTGTTCAGCGACTTGCTCATCTTCTCCGCTTCGCCAGTTTCCGCGTTGGCGATTTGCAGCATGCCCGAGTGCATCCAGTTGTTGCTGAACGTGCAATCATACGCGGCCTCGGACTGCGCGCGCTCGTTTTCGTGATGCGGAAACACCAGGTCAGAGCCACCGCCATGAATGTCGAACGGCAGACCCAAGTACTTGTGACTCATGGCAGAGCACTCAATGTGCCAGCCCGGACGGCCCTTGCCCCACGGCGAATCCCACGACGGCTCGCCCGGCTTTGCAGCTTTCCACAGCGCGAAATCCAGCGGATCGCGCTTGCGATCCTCCAGGCCTTGGCCATCGGCGCGCAGCTCGCGATGCCCCGCCTCCATCTCGTCAATGTTGCGGCCGGAAAGCTGCCCGTACGCAGGGTACGAGCGCACCGCGTAATACACGTCGCCTTCCACCTCGTAGGCGTGGCCCTTCTCGATAAGCAGGCTGACCAGCTCGATCATCTCGTCAATTTCCTCGGTAGCCTTCGGGCGCACCGTGGGGTCCAAAACGCCCACCGCATGCATGTCATCGATGAACGCCTGCGTATATTCGGCGGCAACTTCGGCCGCGCTGTGGCCTTCCTCGTTCGCGCGCTTGATAATCTTGTCGTCAACGTCGGTCACGTTCTGCACGAACGTCACGTCGTAGCCACGCCACATAAGGTAACGGCGAATGATGTCGAAGGAAATGAACGTACGCGCGTTGCCAATATGAATGCGGTTATACACCGTGGGACCGCACACGTACATGCCGATTTTACCAGGGGTAATAGGTTCCAGCTCAACTTTAGAACGCGTCTGCGTATTGTAAATTTTCATGATCATAGCCTTTCGGTTAGAAGGTTCAGAAGAAGCGCATAAGAGGGTCGGTCATTCAGGCCACATGCGCGAAATTCGCCCGAGTTACTTTTGCGAAAGCCGCCCAGCGAAAGTCGCTTAGGCCTGCATACATCGACAAACCAGACAGCTGCACGTGGCAGAAATGCCTTCCTCGCGGCCCTCGAACCCCAAATGCTCGGTCGTGGTTGCTTTCACGCCCACGTTTTCCACAGGAATATCCATGGCCTGCGCTAAATTCGCGCGCATCCGGTCGCGATACGGCGAAAGTTTTGGACGCTGAGCTGCAATAACGCTGTCAACATCAATAATCTCGAAGCCTTCGTCGCGCACTTTCTGCGCAACTGCAGCCAAAAGCTTCAGGGAATCGGCGCCTTCGTAAGCAGGATCGGTATCGGGAAAAAGCTTACCAATGTCGCCGCCGCGAATGGCACCCAAAAGCGCATCGGCAACGGCATGCGCCAGCACATCAGCATCAGAGTGGCCCAAAAGTCCCTGTTCATGCGGGATATCAACCCCGCCCAGGATAAGCTTGCGCTCCGGCGCGAAGGCATGAACATCCATACCCTGCCCCACACGCAGCCGGGCGAAATCCCTCAAGCATTCTTGTCGTTGCAGTTCATCCATGGCGCTAATCTTCTTTTCCATCTTCGTTGCGAAGCGCAGCAATGGCCGCCGCCAGCAGCAGATAATCTTCAGGCACCGTAAGCTTGATGTTGTCGCGCTTGCCTTCAACCACCATCACGCGGCCGCCCAAGCGCTCGATAAGAGACGAGTCGTCGGTGCCGGAAAAACCATCGTACAGGGCCGACGCATGCGCGCGGCGATACATGCCCGTGCGGAAAATCTGCGGCGTTTGCGCATTCCAGAACGCGCGGCGGTCAGGCGTGCCCACAATCACGCCGTTCTCGACCATCTTCAGCGTGTCAATAGCGGGCGTGGCCACAATCACGCCATCGGCATCCAAGCTGCCCTTGATAGTGTTCAGCGCGTGCGTGACCAGCCGCGGCGTGATCAGCGGGCGCGCACCATCGTGGATGACGGTGAACTCGAAGATATCGGGCACGCATTCCAAGCCCGAAAACGCCGACTCTTGACGCGAATCGCCCGCATCGGCCAGAACAATAGGCGTCACGAAATCGAAGGGCTCAATGGCGGTCTGCGCATACTCATCGCGACGCGCCTTCGGGCACACCACCACAATAAGACCGATGTCGGCCACCGCATCAAGCGTTTCAATTGACCAGGTGAGAAGCGGTTTTCCCGCAATATCAATGAGCTGCTTGCCGCCCGATTCGCCAAAGCGTTCGCCCGAACCACCCGCCAGCACCACCGCTGCGGCGCTGGCATTTTTCGCCACGCACCCCGCGTACTCAACGTTGTCCTGGTCAGACTGCGCGCCCACCAGGTGCGTAATCAAATCGAAAATTCGATTGTTATCTTTATACGCCATTCGGCCCATGACATTCCTTTTTCGTTTCTTATCCGTTGGGGAAGGCATGCGCATTTACATGCCCATGCGCCATCTCTTCCCCACCTGCGCCTTTTCATCCCCACCAGCGCCGTCAGCTGCGCAACCGGCCAGCTCCCTGTCCCGTGGCGCACGCGCCGCATGCTCGGCGGCGCCCACGGCCGCCAGCAAACCCGCCGCCCGCACGCCGTCAGCGCATTCGCGTGCCGCTAGTCTACCGCACCATCGTCCGCAGCGCCACCAGGAGTGCCAGCACCCGCCGCTCCCAAGTTGTACTGTGTGAGCAGCAGCTCCGTTTCGCGCGCAATGTTGTCGCGCTTACGCGGCGCGGGAATGGATCCCTCGCCCTGCGTGAACGTAAGTTCCTCGCCCTCCAGGTCCACCTGAATGACCGAACCGCTGGTCCACTTTCCTTCCAGAATCTGCTCGGACAGCGGATCTTCCAGCAAACGCTGAATAGCGCGACGCAGCGGGCGCGCACCGAACGTCACATCGGTGCCTTCCTTCGCCACGTACTTTAGCGCCTCGTCGCTCAGGTTGATGGTCATGTTCAGCGCAATCAAGCGCTGGCGCAAATCGTCCACCATCAGCGACACAATCTGAGAAATCTCGGCAGACGTCAGGCTCTTGAACACAATGATTTCGTCCAGGCGGTTCAAGAATTCCGGACGGAACGTGCGCTTGAGCTCGGCCATTACGCGGTTCTTGATTTCTTTGTCGGAAAGACCCACGTTCTCGCTGCCCGAGAAGCCCAGCGTTTGCGTTTGCGCAATTTCGTGCGCGCCCACGTTGCTGGTCAGGATGATAACCGTGTTGCGGAAGTCCACCGAGCGACCCTGGCTATCGGTCAGGCGACCTTCTTCCAGAATCTGCAGCAAAATATTGAAGACATCGGGGTGCGCCTTCTCAATCTCGTCAAACAGCACCACCGAATACGGACGCTGACGCACAGCCTTTGTAAGCTGGCCGCCCTCGTCGAAGCCCACGTAGCCCGGAGGCGAACCCACCAGGCGCGACACGCTGTGCTTTTCCATGTACTCGGACATATCGAAGGAGATAAGCGCATCCTCGGAGTTGAACAAGAACTCGGCCAGCGCCTTGGAAAGCTCGGTTTTGCCCACACCGGAAGGACCCAGGAAAATAAACGAACCCGCAGGTCGTTTGGGGTCTTTCAGGCCCGCACGCGAACGACGGATAGCCTTGGACAGCGCTGTAACGGCTTCATCCTGGCCAATAACGCGCTCATGCAGCACGCCTTCCATGCGCAGCAGCTTCGCGGTTTCCGTTTCCGTAAGATTGGACACCGGCACGCCCGTGGTCATGGACACCACATCGGCCACTTCTTTTTCCGTGACTTCCTGGATTTCCTTGCCGCTGTCTTCGGGAAGGTTCTTTATTGCCTCGTCGCACTGAGCGCGCAGCTCTTCTTCCTGGTCACGCAGCTGCGAGGCCTTCTCGTAATTCTGCGCGGCAACGGCAGCAGTGCGCTCTTCGGTCACCTTGCGCAGCTTTTCTTCCAGCTCGCGCACTTCTTCGGGCAGCACCATGTTGCGGATGCGCATGCGCGCGCCCGCTTCGTCAATCACGTCAATGGCCTTGTCGGGCAGGAAACGATCCTGAATGTAGCGCTCGGACAGCGATACCGCCGCTTGCAGTGCTTCATCGGTGAAGTGCACGTTATGGTGCGCCTCGTAGCGATCGCGCAGGCCCTCCATAATGCGAACAGCCTGCTCAGAGGTGGGTTCCGCAACCGTAAGCGACTGGAAGCGGCGCGCCAAGGCGCTGTCCTTCTCGAAATGCTTGCGGAATTCCTCAAGCGTAGTGGCGCCGATAACCTGAATCTCGCCACGGCTCAGCGGCGGCTTCAAAATGGCCGCAGCATCAATAGAACCTTCGGCGGAACCAGCGCCAATCAGCGTGTGAATCTCATCGATGAACAGGATAATCTTGCCGTCGTCCTGCACTTCCTTGATGCACTTCTTCAGGCGCTCTTCGAATTCGCCGCGAAACTTGCTGCCTGCCACCAGCGCGGACACATCCAACGTGACAATACGCTTGCCGCGCAGCAGATCGGGCACCTCATTCGACACGATGAGCTGGGCCAATCCTTCCACCACGGCAGTTTTTCCCACGCCAGGCTCGCCTAGCAGCAGCGGGTTGTTCTTCTGGCGACGCGACAGGATTTGCATCACGCGCTCGATTTCCTTCGCGCGGCCAATAACCGGGTCCAGCTTGCCGTCGCGCGCTTTTTTCGTAAGGTCGGTGCCGAATTCCTTCAGGATGCTCTCCTGCGAGGACTCGCCGCCAAACGGATTGTTGCCCGCCAGCACAGGGGTCTGCCCCACCAGATCATGCAGCACACCGCGGATGTCGTCGCCCGACACACCCAGGCGGTTCAGCACATCAAGGGCGGTTCCTTCGCCTTCGCGCACAATGCCCAGCAGCAAATGCTCGGTGGAAATATAGCTTTGACCCATTTGCAGCGCCTCGCGCAGGGAGTTCTCCAAAACGCGCTTCACACGCGCCGTGAAGTTCAAATGCCCTGATACATCGGCGTTTTCGTCGATGGACACCACCTGAGGGATCATGCCCACCACGTCTTCGTATTTAACGTTCAAGCGGTCCAAAGCTTGCGCGGCAAAACCGTCCTTTTCTTGAATCAGGCCCAGCAAAATGTGCTCGGTGCCCACGTAAGGCTGCTTGAGCGCGCGCGCCTCGTCCTGAGCCAGAACAAGCACTTTGCGGGCTTTGTCGGTGAATTTTTCGAAAGCCATACCTGCCTCTTCCGTTTTCGTAAAAATGTTTTTGGGGTATATCTTACCGCAACATGACAAATATGGCTGCGTTGTGAACTAAACGTCATTCTCAGTGGCGCTGTGAAGGAGCATGGGAGCGGCATTTGCCGCCAAACCAAGGGGTGTTGTTGGAAAAACGACCTTGAATTCGGGCAAATGAACGATTGGGAGTGGTGTGATGATGCTCGTCGCGAAGAGGAACGGGTAGAGATTTGGTCTGAACTGGGGTTTTGCAATCGCTAATCCTTTCGAAACCAATACATAACCCTCAAAGGACGAAGAAACGTGCGCTGAAACCACCCTCTATCGTCGATTTGCCCGAATTTGACCCCGATTTCACAACAAGAGGGGTGGTTGCAGGGCGCGGATGCCGCAAAAAAGTGACAACTACCCGAAGCAGCACGCCAACCAGCAAATTTGTTGGCAAAATGTGGGGTAATTTGTCAACAAAAAAACGCCTCCCTCTCGGATAAGAGAAGGAGGCGAAAGGTCAAGCACCCGGGCGAGCGCGGCGCCGCAGCTGCCGCCCGCAACCCCGGCCAGCTGCAGCTGCCGCCCGCAACTCGACTGCGGAACCCGACCGCGGAACCCGGCAGCACCAGCCGCAGCCGACCCGCAACTCGGCCGCTGCAGCCGTGCACCAGCCGCAGCACCGCCGGCAACCCCGGCCAGCTGCAGCTGCCGCCCGCAACTCGACTGCGGAACCCGACCGCGGAACCCGGCCGCAACAGCCGCAGCACCGGCGAGCCGCAACTCGGCCGCTGCGGCCGTGCGGCGCCAGCAGCGACACCCGCCGGCAACAACCGCTATGCGCCCCAGCCACGCAGTGCCGCGTATTGGATGGCGAACGCATCGTTGGCCGTGACCTGGCCGTCGGGACCGCCGCCCGGCGCGCCGGTCACATCGACACGCGCGAACATGGCCGCATAATCCGGTCGATCCTGATAGAACGTTGTTGTGGCAATGTCGTACGCAATCTGCGCATCCACCGCATTCAAACGGCCGTTGCCGTTCACATCGCCCATTTTCCCAGCTAGATAACCAGGAGCTGCCGCGCCACGGTCAACACGCGCGTACTCGGCGTCAACGTGCGCTGCATCATATGCGGTACCCGAGCCACCCACCAGGGACGTGCAGCCGCTGAACATATTATTGGAATACGCCCCCTCAGGAATGGCAAACGAGTTCGCAGCGTAAATCGTACGCAAGCTGCTGCAGCTCCCGAACATGTTCGTTACATCGCCCGCGCTCGACAGATCAAACGACCCCAAATCAAGCACTTCAAGCGCGCTGCACCCGTAGAACATAGCATTCGTGCAGGTCACGTTCGCGGTATCGAACGACGTCAAATCCAACGTCTTAAGCGACGAGCAGCCATGGAACATCATGGTCATGTCCGTAGCGCTGGTAGTGCTGAAACGCGAAAGATCAAGCGACTTGAGCGACTTGCATCCCACGAACATCCCTTGAAGGTTCGTTGCCTTCGCAGGGCTGAAGGAACCCAGATTCAGCGTTTCAAGCGCCTTGCAATCCTGGAACATAAAGTACGCGTTTTCCAGGGATGCGCCGCTGAAGTTCGAAACATCAAGTTCGGTAAGTTTCTCGCAGAACCTGAACATCCTGTCCATTTTCTTGACCTGCGAAGTATCGAAACCCGAGACATCCAACGAGGTCAGGCTCGTGCAGTAATTGAACATGTCGGACATGCTGGTAGCTTCGGAGGTATCCAATCCCGAAAGGTCAACAGATACTAAGTTGGCGCAATCCCAGAACATGTGCGAGCATGTTGCCGCCACAACGCCAGGCTTGATAACTGCCGACGTGATGGATCTTGTATTGTTGACCCACGGCGGATTTACGCCCCAGTTCGCCAACTTAGCGCGCGTCAAGCCACCAATCGGGCGCACCGTAAGCTTGCCCGCGGAATCAATCATCCACTCGCAAGTGCCCGACTTCGTCCAGCCATCCATAGCGCCAACAGCGGTGTACGTCTCAATGCCCGAGGTGCGCGCCTTATTATCGGCATACATCGCAGCGGTATTCTCGAAGTGCTTGCCAGCGGTGTTCTTCCAAACGCTTTCGGGGAATCCGAAATACGTAAGGTCAAGGCCAGCGGGTATAGTCAGCGACGAAATCTTCGAGCAACCGCTCAAAATGTACATCTTGTCGTTCAAGCTGTCGAAATTAAAACGCGACCAATCAAGCTTCTCAAGCGCGCTGCACCCCTCGAACATGGTGCGCATGCTAGTCACGCTCGAGGTGTCAAAGGATGCCAGATTCAGCTCGGTAAGGCTCGTGCACTGGCGGAACATCGACGCCATGCTGGTAACCTTCGCAGTGTCGAAGGAAGAAACATCTAACGAGGCCAGTGCCGTGCAGTTAGAGAACATGCTGTTCATTTTTGTCACGTTTGCCGTGTTGAAGTTCGCCAAGCTCAGCGAAGTCAGGCTTTTGCAGCCGTCGAACATGTTATCCATTCTTGTCACGTTTGCGGTATCGAAACCCGAGACATTCAACGAAGTCAGGTTTTCGCAGCTGTCGAACATGCAGTCCATCCTCGTCACGTTTGCGGTATCGAAACCCGAGACATCCAGCGAGGTCAGGCCTTCGCACCCACGGAACATCCCGCTCATGTTCGTTACGTTCGAAGTGTCAAACCCGTTCAGGTTAAGCGAGGTCAGGTTATTGCACCCCTGGAACATACCGGCAAGATTCGTCGCCTTCGCCGTGCTCAGGCCGCTCACGTCCAGCGAGGTAAGCGACAAGCAGTTGTAGAACATGCCACTCAAGTTGGTAGCGTTTGCGGTATCCAGGCTTGAAAGGTCAATCGATGTCAGCTTCTCGCAGCTGCCAAACATAAAGCTCATGTCCTGCGCTTGCGCGGTTTCCAAATTGGAGATGTCAACCGAAACAAGATTCTTACAGTCAGCGAACATGGAGCCGCAATAATCGGCCGCTACGTTAGGCTCAATGTAAACCGAGATGATAGACGCAAGATGATTCATCCAGGGAGCCCAGCCGGGATTCCATCTTCCCAGCTTGCCGCGATCCATATTCGGAAGCGGGCGAATGGTGAGCTTACCTGCGGAATCAACCATCCACTCGCAGGTGCCCGACCGCTCCCAGCCTTCTGTGGTTGTGGGTATAACGTACGTCTCAGCGCCTTCAGGGCGCGCTTTATTGTCAATCTTCATTGCGTCGGTAGTTTCAAAAATATTGCCAGCGGTGTCCACCCAAAGGCTCTCAGGCAGGTTAAACATAGCAAGATTCTGGCCACCGGGAAGCGTAAGGCGAGAAATCTTCGGGCAACCCTGGGTGATATACAGCTGATCCGGGTGCGCAACGTTATCCAGATTGAAACGCGAGATATCCAGCACTTCAAGCGCAGTGCACCCCTGGAACATGCCGCGCATATCCGTGGCGCTGGTGGTCTCAAACGACGACACGTCCAGCTCGGTAAGCGCGGGGCAATTGTAGAACATGCCGAAGAAGCTGGTCACCTTCGCCGTGCTGAAGGAAGAAACGTCAACCGAGGTCAGAGCCGTGCAGTTAGAGAACATGTTGCTCATATTCGTCGCATTTGCCGTGTTGAAGTTCGACAGATCAAGCGTGGTGAGCTTTTCGCAACCAGAGAACATATCAGCCATGCTGAACCTTGCGCCGGAGGTGTCAAAATGCGAAACGTCAAGCGCGGTCAGGGATTTGCAGTTGCGAAACGTGGCAAAGAAGCTGGTCGATTGGGACGTATCCAGAGACGAAATGTTGAGCGACACAAGCTTTTCGCACCCATCGAACATGCTGGAAATAGACGTATTCTTTGCGGTATTGAAGTTCGAGAGGTCAAGCGACATCAGATTCGCACACTTGGAGAACATGGCGTTCATGCTTGTCACGTTTGCGGTATTGAAACCTGAGACGTCAAGCGAGGTAAGCGACGTGCAACCAAGGAACATGCAGCCAAATGTCCTTGCTTTTTCCGTGTTGAAACTTGAAACGTCAAGCGAAGTAAGCGATTCGCAGTTGTAGAACATGTGCTCGAAATCAGACATGTTCGAGGTATCGAAGCTTGAGATGTCCAACGATTCCAGCGATTTGCAGTTCTTGAACATGCAGGTTGCGATCCATGCCTTCGAAGTATCGAAGTTTCTTAGGTCCAGCGAAACAAGCGACGAACAGTCCTCGAACATGCCGTAGAAGCTGGATACGCGCGAAGTATCCAGACCCGATACATCGGCAGCTGTCATGTTCTTGCAGCCGTAGAACATATAGTTTGCCCAGGTCGTGTACACGCCGGGAGCAATGACCGCAGACGTGATGGATTCGCGCTGGTCATACCAAGGCACAGCTTGCTCGCCGCTGCCGGAGTTCTGGCCCAGGCTGCCCGATGTGCCGTTGCCCAGCGGGCGGACGGTGAGCTTGCCGGCAGCATCGATCATCCACTCGCAGGTGCCCGCTTGCGTCCAGCCCAGAGTCAGGGTGGCGTCGGCGGGAGTGACGGCTGCGGGTGCGGGGTCGAGCGCTGCAGGCGCGGGCGCGGGTTCCGAGACAGCTGCGACCTGCGGTTTCGGCGCTGCCGGCGCCGGGTCGGGCGCTTCGGCGGCGGGTGCCAGTGCGGCTGCTGGATCAAGGGCCGGCGTTAATGCCGGCAGCAGCTCAGAGGCGATGGGGGGGGTCAGGGCGCCAGGAGCCGCAGGCGCCGCTGGCGCTTCGAGCGTTGCGGGCGCAGGGTCGGCAGCGGGCGCTTCGGCGCCTTCTGCTATCGGATCCGTTTCAGGTGATTGCGTTGTAGCGGCCGGCTCGTCGGCCGCAGCAGTCACCAGGGGTGCGGTGTTGGCATCGGCAGCCGGCAGCGCAAAGGCCGGCACGGGCAAAAGCCCCAACGCCAACACGACGGACAGGAAGATGTTCGCGGTTTTTCGCGAAGCAGGAGTTCGCTTTTCCATTACCCACCTCTTTCTGTAATCGGTGCTAGTACCACGATTTACAGTATACAGAGGTCAGAGGCGCATTTTGCGCCCATCAGGAAGAATGGGACACGTGTCCCACTTACACCCCGATTTTTGCGCCACAAGGCCAAGCTCACGTACCCGCGCCGCGTCAACAATTCCACGCAGCGCGAAGAGGCTACTCGCTTTCGCCGCGCAGCCACAGGCCGGTCTTGCCGCCATCCTTCTTCAGCAGGCGCACGTCCATGATTTCCATGCCGCGATCAACCGCTTTGCACATGTCGTACACTGTCAGGCAAGCAACAGAAGCTGCTGTGAGCGCCTCCATCTCAATGCCTGTTTTGCCCGTAACGCCGCAGGTCGTAGTCACATGGATACCAACGCGGCCATCTTCACGCTCACCTGCGAAAACAGGCTCGCACTCCACTTTTGCCTTCGTGATGTTCAGCGGATGACACATGGGAATAAGATCGCTCGTGCGCTTCGACGCCATAATGCCTGCCACGCGCGCGCACGCCAAAACGTCGCCCTTCGCCGCTTGGCCGCTGGTGATCAGATCGAGCGTTTCCTGATGCATGGCAATAAAGCCCTCCGCCACCGCAACGCGCTGGGTCTCGGCCTTGGCGGATACGTCCACCATGCGGACATCGCCCTTCTCATCGATATGGGTAAGCTGCTGTTCGTCGGACATGTTCTTCTCCTTCGCTCATAATGCAAGTCTAAAACGCGCAGCGACAAAACCGCTGCGAAAGTTACTAGAAGGGCCGCCAGCAGAGGCGCAGACGAAACCTTCCCCAAAAGTCGCATGCCGCCATCTCTGCCGCCCGTCGGAGGGGCAACCCACCACCGCTGCCAACAACCTCAGCACCGAAATTGTTGACAAAAGGTGGGGTAATTTGTCAACAAATCAGCCGCCGATTTGGGACATTTTGCGTTTCGTTCCCACGGTGTTCTCGTTTTCCTTGGGCTTTTGGAACACCGCCTGCTCAAAGACGGCACGCGCGGCACCTTCGCCACCTTCACGCAGCGCCGTTTTGATGTCCAGCTCGTCGTCGCTGAACAGGCAGGTGCGCAGCTTGCCATCGGCCGACAAGCGCACGCGATTGCATTCGCTGCAGAAGTGATTGGACACCGGCGAGATGAAGCCAACCGTGCCTTGCGCGCCCGGGAAACGGTAATAGCGCGCAGGACCGCCGCCCCGGGGCTTGTCCTCGGTAGGCTCCAACGCGGGAATGCCCAGTTCAGCTGCGTGCTCGTTAATGACGCGCAGCATCTCTTCGCAGGAAATCACATCGGCTATGCCCCAGCCGCTGCCATCGGTGCCCGAGCTTTCGCCCACGGGCATGTACTCAATGAAGCGCATGTGCAGCGGGCGGTCGATAGTCATCTTCGCAAACTCAAGAAGGTCCTGGTCCAGGCTGCGTACCACCACGGCGTTCACCTTCACTGGATCAAGACCCACCGCGAAAGCTGCCTCAATGCCGTCCAGCGTGGACTGAAGCTTGCCGCCGCGCGTCACGAACGCGAATTTATCGGCATCCAGCGTGTCCAACGAAATGTTCACGCGCGCCAGGCCCGCCTCTTTCAGGTCCTTCGCGAACTTGGGCAGTAGCACGCCATTCGTGGTCATTGAGATGTCCTCGATACCGCGAATGGCAGCGATTTCGCGCACGTTTTCCACCATGCCCTTGCGCACCAGCGGCTCGCCGCCCGTGAGGCGAATGCGCTTGATACCGCATTCGGCTGCGATGCGCGCGATGGTCACAATTTCGTGACCGCGCAGGATTTCAGCGGGGCTCATAGAGACAACGCCCTGCTCAGGCATGCAATAGATGCATCTGAAATTGCACCGATCGGTTACCGAAATGCGCAGGTAATCGATAGTGCGGCCAAAGGTGTCTTTCAAGTCGCCCTCTCCTTCTGAAACTCTGAAGCCATTTTGGCGGGCTTCCAACCATTTATCTTTAGTTCAGATTATAGCGAAGAAACCTTCTTTCGTGCGGTGCATATTCCCTACTGTGCATAAGAGGTGGGCGAAGCTGCGCAGCAACTGCCTATTTCGATACGTCGCCAGTCCGCTCGTTGGCTGCGTCCCTCGGCAATCAGACCACCGGATACGTGCATCTTGTCGAAAAATCGGCGCCAATACGCCCAAACGACCCAGCTCCTACCCCAACAGGGCGGCGGCAGCGGCCATACGTTCCGCGATAGGAACACCGAAGGGGCAGTTGTGCTCGCACGCATGGCACGCCACGCACTTGCTTGCCTTCGCACGCAAAGCGTTATAGTGGCCCTGGATGGATTCGGGCACGCTTTCATGCAAAATGGCCAGGTCGTAGTACTTATTTACGGTCGCAATATTAATGCCCACCATGCATGGCTGGCAATGGCCGCAGTAAATGCAGTGTCCGGCGTAGGAATGCTGGGGCGCCGTGCGCAAAATGCGCGCGTAATCCAAGTTCTGGCGCATTGTGGTGTAGTAGCCCAGAGCGTCCTCCAAGTGAGAAAGCTCGCTCATGCCCGCCATGACCGAAGCAACAGCGGGGCGATCAAGCGCATAAGCAATACACTGCGCGGGCGTCATGGCAACACCAAAGGGGCTTTTCTCCGCATCAAGCAAACGACCGCCCGCGAACGGCTTCATAACGGTAATACCCACTCCGAGCTGGACACATTCCTCGTAAAGCGCAGCGCGCTCGGGGTTAATGCCGTTGCCCGCACCTTTGAAATCGCCGAACATATCGTCCAAGCTGCCCGAAGACGGCATAGCGTCAAACGCAGGATTCAAGCTGAACATGATGACCTCGATGAGCGGGTTTTGCGCCGCCGCGCGCGCCACAGCAACGCTGTGCGTAGAAATGCCCACATGACGAATAACGCCCGCCGCGTGGAGCTCCTTCACGTAATCCAGATACGGACTGCCCGCCATGAGCGTGGCGAATTCGTCCACGTCATCGATGAAGTGAATCATGCCCAAATCAAGGTAATCGGTTTGCAGCAGTTCCAGCTGGTCCTTGAACGCTTTCTTGACCGCATCAATCTCGCGCGTGCGCACGTACTGGCCATTTTGCCAGGTGGAACCAATGTGCCCCTGGATAATCCAATCCGCACGATGCGGCGCCAACGCAGTGCCCAGCGCCGCGCGCACCGATGTATCGGCCATCCAGCAGTCCACAATGTTCACGCCCGCACGCTCGCACGCCCGAACCAGGTCGTTCACACGCTGCTGCTCCCAGCCAGTAATCCATTCGGCGCCAAAACCAATCTCGCTGACCATCAGGCCGGTCTTGCCCAGTTCGCGGTATCTCATGGTGTTTTCCTCTCGTTGCTCTCTTAGGATTTAGGTGGCGAAGGGGGCGAAGGCGCAGCAGGCGCAACCTCCACGCCGGCAGCCCCGCCCCGCTGCCGCAACTACGCCGGAAGCTTGCCAAGCGCACACGAACGGTTCGTTTCCGTGCGCGGCGAAGCGCCCCTAAGCCGGCAGCTCGCCCGTTTCCAGCAGACGCAAAAACGCCGATTCATCCAGAACGGCAACACCCAGCGAAAGCGCCTTATCCAACTTCGAACCAGCCGCTTCACCTGCAACAACGTAGCTTGTCTTCTTCGACACGCTGCCGCTTACCTTCGCACCCATTGCTTTCAGACGCTCGCCTGCCTCGTCGCGCGTCATGCCGCTTTGCACCAAGCTGCCGGTAAGCACGAACGTCAGACCCGCCAGCTCATCGGTGACGTTTGCCGCCGCGGTCGCATCGGCCTGCATGTTCACGCCCAGTTTGCCCAAGCGCTCAATAGTGGCCGCATTGTCGGGCGTGCGCAAGAAAACCCAGATAGAGTGAGCAATTTTCTCGCCAATGCCATCGATGGCCGCCATGCTCTCCTCGGTTGCCGCCATCAACAGTTCCATGCTGGGGTA
>CAKUOV010000001.1 GCA_934670115.1 uncultured Eggerthellaceae bacterium | reverse complement strand
TTTTGCCCTTCGTTCGCGCAAGGGAACATACGAAATACGTTCCAGCTGGTACAATGCCAGCTGGAACTTTTTTCGGAGAGGATCAACGCATGAGAGAACGCAAAAATGCCCTGGTACTGTTCAGTAAGCCGCCTATTCCCGGGTTAGTGAAAACGCGTCTGACGCGTCTGAAAGACGGCATCTTTGAGCCCGAGGTTGCATCGGGACTGTATCACTGCATGCTGTTCGACGTGGTTGAGATTTGCTGCGCCGCCATGACAAAGATGGAGCAGGATAGCGAAGCGCAAGTGATGGTGCTGCGCGAAGACGGCATTCTTGAAGACGAAATTGTGCGCGATACGTTTGAGCTTATCATTTCCACAACGCCCGAGAAAAACGTTGCCGTTATGGAAAAGCTTTTTTCCGATGCGGGCGAATGGCCTCGTGACCTGGTATTTATCTGTGATACGGGCAAGAGCTTCGACGAGCATTACAATGATTCGTTCCGTCAAGCGTGGGAGCGCGGCGCCGATTGCATTCTATCCATGGGTGCCGATATGCCGGCGCTGCACACGAAGGACGTGATCAACGGCTTCGAGATGCTGCATTCCCTTGACGGCGTTGATGGCGGTGGCATTGTGCTGGCTCCCGACCAGGCAATGGGCGTTTCCATTGTTGGCTGGACGCGCGAAACCGATTTCGACCACACGGGTGTTTTCTACAATCCCTCGGGTTTGACCGTTCTACCTGCGTATATCCAAAAAGCGCGCGAGGCGGGGCTGCCGGCGCTGTATCTGCCGGCCGTGCCCGACGTGGACACCATGGGTGACCTAATGCATAACGTGACGCTGGTCGAAGCGCTGAATTACTGCGCGCCGTTCGAGGACAACACGCCGCCGTGGCGCACTGCGCAGGCGCTCAAAGAAATGGGCTGGGACAAAATTGTGGTGCCGCCGAACGATTTGCACGATCCGCGCGAGGAAATTGATAAGTAGAGGGGCAAGTATATGCTGGTCAGGCTTGAGTCGGTAAGCGACCCGCTGCTTGATGCCTACGCGCGTCTTACCGAGGCGCAACTGCGCAACAAGCTGGAGCCCGAAAAGGGAATATTCATTGCCGAGGCGCCCAAGGTCATTGAGCGTGCGCTGGCGGGTGGTATGGAGTGCCAATCACTTCTTTTGGAAGAGAAGATGCTGGAAAGCGCGGCGCATGTTGTTGATATGGTGCATGCGCAAAATGCGGAAACGCCGATTTTCGTTCTTCCGCACAGTGAGATTGAGCAGCTTATTGGCTATGAGCTCACGCGTGGTGCACTGGGTGCGTTTCGTCGGCCGGCGCCGCTATCGCTTGAGGATGTGCTTGCAGGAGCGCATCGTGTGGCGGTGCTGGAAAACATCACGAACCACACGAACGTCGGGGCCATTATGCGTTCGGCTGCCGCGCTGGGTATGGATGCCGTGTTGGTGACGCCTGAGTGTCACGATCCGCTGTATCGTCGCGCGGTGCGTTGCTCCATGGGCACGGTGTTCCAGATTCCGTGGACGCGCATCGAGGATTGGCCCGAAGGCGGTATGGCGCGCCTGCATGAGCTGGGATTTAAGACGGCGGCTTTGGCGCTGCGCAAGGATTCCATTACGCCGCGTGACCCCGCGCTGGCGGCGTGCGACAAACTGGCAGTTGTCTTGGGGACCGAAGGCGACGGCCTGAGCTACGATACCATTGCGGCGTGCGATTTCACGGTGTGCATTCCCATGTATCACCAGGTAGATTCCTTGAATGTTGCGGCGGCAAGTGCCGTTGCGTTCTATGAACTCGCTCGCCCTTCTACGCAGTAGCGCGCGTTTGACCGCCGGTCGGCGCAGTAAGGGTCATTCGTCCGCCGGCCTGCCAGGCTTTGCGCAAGGCCATCTTGTCGATTTTTCAGTCTCGATGCGCAAAATATTCCCGTTCGGGGCAGGTTGGTGGGTTGCTGGCGGGGCTACTTTGGGAAAGCCCGTATGCAGCCTAATCAGTGACCTGGGGTTATGCGAATTTCCCATTATTGAGCGCGTGCGACGATGCGCGGATTGTACTGAATCCGCACTTTCACCTGCCCCGAACGGGAATATTTTGCGTTTTCACCGCGTTTTTCCGACAAGTTGGTACGCGCAGCATTTTTCAGGTTCGCTTTAAGCACGTTTTGCTGCCTGCCGGCTTGGGCTTGACGCGCAGGTTTTTGATTGCCCACGCCGCGTACGTACAAAGCGCCCAATGGCATGCATTCATTTATTGTCGAAACAAACAAAAGACTCAGTAAAAATCAGACAAGTAGTGTAAAAATGTGTCATTTTGCTTATTGAATCGGCGAATTGCTTTTTATAAACGCACTAGATATTTTTAACCAAAGCCATCAAATCAACAATAAAAAAGCGTTCATCAGGTATTTTGATGTTTGTAAAAAACTACAAAATATCTTTCCTTCTTCTGTTGAACTCTCACAGCTACCAAGTACGACGCTTCTTCGCATAATCGCAGCAGAACGTGTTGCTTCCTCGTTTGATTAAGGTTTGTTGTTTCCTTGTTCGAGCAGAGGAACACGCAAGTAAAGACGAGACAAAAAAGAGAAGAAAGAGAGAAGGAGGAACAATGGCTGACCAGAATCTTGAAGAGTTATACCACAAGGGCGAACTTACCTGGCAAGATGGCGAGTTCACGGTCGAGCGTGGCTTCCAGTGGACTCCTCCGGGATGCCACAATAGCTGCGGTATGCTGTACTACATGAAGGACGGTAAACTGGATCACGCAGAAGGCGATCCCCTGTTTTCTTACAACAAGGGTCGTCTGTGCTCTCGTTGTCTGAACTTGGTTGAGGCAGCGTATCAGGAAGAGCGCATCAAGTATCCTATGTATCGCGACCCCAAGGATCGCGGCAAAAAGGACGCGTGGAAGCGCGTTTCTTGGGACGAGGCCTTGGATATCATCGACGACTACATCAAAAACGAAATTGATGGCAAGGGCTACGGCCGCCAGACCATCTTTGGCATGGTCGGTACGGGTCGTAACATCTGCTGGCAGGTGCCTTGGATTATCAACAACGCATTTGGTTCTCCGAACACGTTCTGCGCCCTGTTCTCTGGCGACTCGTGCGCTGTACCCCGCACTGCTGCAACGGTTGCAATTATGGGCGCGTATCCCGTATCCGATATGGGCCAATTCAATGAGGGCATGACCGAAGATCCTCGTTTCAATCGCCCGGGCACTATTTTGGTTTGGGGCTCTAACCCCTTGAAGTCCAACGCCGACTGCTTCCAGGGTTTCTGGATGATTGACTGCTACAAGCTTGGTTCCAAGTTTGTGGTTGTTGACCCCATGATTAACTGGATGTCCGCTAAGGCGGAGGTCCAGATTCAGATTCGCCCTGGCACCGATGCCGCCGTGGCCATGGCCATGAACCATGTCATTATTGAAGAAGATCTTTACGACCACGAATTCGTTGAGTGCTGGACCTATGGTTTTGATTCCTGGAAGGATTGCGTTAAGGATTGCACCCCCGAGTGGGCTGCTGAAATTGCCTGGTGCGATGCCGAAGATATCCGCAAGGCCGCACGCGTGATTGCTACGAATGGCGCCTGTGCTGCCCCCTTCGGCGTTTCCAATGACCAGAAGCGCAACGGCGTTTCCGCATATCAGGCTATCTTCAACATGCTGGCTCTAACTGGCAACTACGAAAACCCCGGTGGCAACATCTTGGCTTACGATCCTTGGGGCACCGTTATGTCCTATGTGGCCGGTTGGGATGAAGGCGTGTTGACACCCGAAATGAAGAAGCTGCGCTTGGGCGACTCCGAGTTCCCCCTGCATTCCGTGGGCTTCTCTGCGTTGGGCCAAGGCGATGTTTTGCTGAAGGCCTTGGAAACGGGCAAGCCCGAAATGCGCATGAGCTTTGCCATGGGGACCAACCCCATTGTCAACATGGCTCCCGATGCAGGCCGCGTGTACCATGCCCTGATGAAGGTGCCTTTCGCTATTGTGTGCGATTACCGCATGACTCCCTATGCAAACGGTCTGTGCGACATGATTCTGCCTATCGGCATGAGCTGGGAACGCAACACCATCCGCTGCTGGTTTACCCCCATGCGTGCTAGTCGTCAGATTGCCCAGTACTACGAGTGCAAGTCCGACGAGCAGATCGTTGCCTTGTTCCTGCAGCGTTTCAACAAGGAATTCGCTGATAGCAAGGGTATTGTCGACGATATTTCCATGATGGAGTACATCATTAACAGTGCCCCCAATAAGACCTATGACTACAAGACGCTGCTGAATGGTCAGGCCGATGGAAAGAACTACGAATGGCCCGATCGTCCGTACTACCAGTACAAGACGGGCGGTCTGCGCCCCGATGGTCAGCCTGGCTTCATGACCCAAACTGGTCGTATCGAGCTGTACACCACCATGTTTGCCGGTTTGGGTCTGCCCCCGATGCCCTTTTACGAAGAGCCCTTTGAGTCTCCGGTGAGCCGTCCCGACTTGTTCGAAAAGTATCCGCTGGTTTTGACCACGGGTGCACGTAATTTCGAGTTCTTCCACTCCGAACAGCGCGAACAGGCTCATATGCGCTCCTTCTATCCCAACCCCCGTCTGCGCATTAACCCCAAGGATGCCGAGAAGTACGGCATTCAGGATGGTCAGTGGATTTGGATCGAAAACGATCGTGGGCGTTGTCGCATGCAGGCTTTGGTCATGGAAGGCATGATGGAAGGTGTTATCGAGGGAGATCACGGTTGGTGGTTCCCCGAGCAAGAAGCCGATGCTCCTTCTCTGTTTGGTGCGTTTGATTCCAACATCAACAACCTGACTGAAAACGGCAATCCCGGTGTATATTCTTTCGGCGCTGACTTCCGCTCCACGCTTGCGAAAGTTTACCCCTGCACTGCGGAGAACAGCGAAATCATGCCTGGCAAGCAGGTTACGCAGCTGGGTGGTTTCAAAGAACCCGAATACACCAACCCCATTATTGCAAATTACGACGGCCATACATGGGCCAACCCCGAACAGTAAGAGAAGGAGGGACAGAAAATGAGTAAAAATGGTCTTTTCATCAACTACGACGTTTGCTTCGGCTGCCGCTCCTGCGTGATGGCTTGTTCCCAGGACAAGAAGCTTGCGGCTGATGAGCGCGGCATTGAGTTGTACGAATACGGTCCTCACAGGAACGTTAACGGCCAGTGGGAGTACACGTTTGTGCCTGTTCCCACGTTGCTGTGCGATCTGTGCGAAGAGCGCGTTGCAACTGGCAAGAAGCCTGCTTGTGTGCATCATTGCCAGGCAGCCGCTATGGAATACGGCCCGATTGATGAGCTTGCAAAGCTCCTGGTTGATCATCCGCGTTCCACGTTGTTCTCTCTTTAGGTTTCTAGCCAGCCTGAGGTGCATAGGGGAATCTCGGGCTGGTGGAAATATATTGCCGATTCCCATTAGGAGGGGAAATGAAGTACAAAATTGTCAATGGCGAAAAGATTTATTCTTATCGCTGGGTCATCATGGCCCTGTGCGTGCTGGCTGTTATCGTTGTTAATGGCTCCACGTTGGTTTTTGCGGGCTTGGCTTTGCCCTTGCTGACTCCTGCCGATGCGGGTGGCTATGGTTTGACTCCCCAGGAATTCACTATTCTGAACAGCTGCTCTTATCTGACGGGCTTCCTATTTTGCCTGGTCACAGGTACATGGGCTGACCGTTCGGGCATCAAGAAGGTTATGGTTATTGGTTTTACCATCTCCTTGATTGGCGCTATTATGCGTTGCTTCACCGATAGCTTCGTGGGCTTCTTCCTGACCTCTGTCATTTTCGGCTTCGGTCTGGCCGCCCTGAACGCGAACTCGGCGAAGATGCTTCGCCTGTGGTTCCCGGGCAATATGGTTGGTTTGGCTATGGGCATCTATATCTGCGGTGCTACCGTTGGCTGCGCTATTGCCGTTCCTGCCGCCTCTATGTTTACCAATGCGACCCCCGTTTTCATTGGCGTCGCCGTTTTGGCCGCAGTGAATCTGCTTGCTTGGGGCTTGCTGTACAAGAAACATCCCGATAACGAGCGCCTGGTCAACGAGCCCGTTTTGAAGCATTTGGGCGTTGTGTGCAAATCCAAGAACCTGTGGATTGCCTGCCTGGTTATTGGCTTCATCATGGCTGCTGGTGCTGTGAACAACGGCAACTTGGTTGCCTGGATGTCCATTGGTAAGGGCATCGATGCCACTCAGGCTGCTCTGGTTTCTTCCGCTTGCAACATTACCTGCTCTGTTGGTGGCGTGCTGTTCCCCGCAATCATTGCAAAGACTCACAACGAGAAGTGGTGGCTGGTTGCTTTGGGCATTGTTGTTATGGCCGGCGTTGCGATTTACTACTTCGCGCTGGATGGCTGGAACACTGCAATCGGCATCATCGTTGTATCCATCTTCGTTGGTGGCGTTCTGCCCTTGGCAAAGGCTCTGCCTGCCCAGATGCCCGACATTCATGTTGAGCATGTTGGCGCTGCTGGTGGTTTGCACTCCACCGTTCAGAACGCAATGGCTTTCCTGATTCCGTCGTTCATCGTTGGCCCTATGATCACGGGCGCCGATGGTACCCTGGATCCCGTCATGGTTCAGTATTGCTACATTGCGCTGACCGCACTGATGGTTGTCTCTGCCATCTTCCTGCCGAAGTTGGCAACGGAAGCGCCTGTCGAAGCTTCCGAAGAGTAACTCCACTCTGCTTACTCCTCCGAAGGCGTAACGGACCCTCCTCTTTATGACCTTTCATCGCCGTTACGCTTTGCGGCCGGTGCGTCCATCCCCCTTCATTCGGACGCACCGGTCTTTTGCGTTAATGCGTCTTTGAAGAAGAGTTTGAGGAAAAACGCATCCGTTTGTGCTGGTTCATGAGGCGCTGCGGGTTTTGTCGTTTTGCTTCTTCGGAAAGGAAAATGCTGTGTGTTGGGCTTGCAATCCCTTGTGCGGTCGCTGCAAACCGCCCCAAAAGCGCGTGGTAACATGTCCTTCGTGTCAGATGCTTGCGTTTTTCAGCAGGGAAGATGCGCTTGTTCGAGGTACGTATGTGTGTCCGATTTGCGGTGCGGATGTGTCTGATTTGGTGTATATTGAGCCCGTTTTCTGCAACGTGAGCGGGGGTTGGTGTGCATTTCCTTGCAAGCAGTACGATAAGGAGCATGAAGGTGCCCCTGTGGAGTGCCCTCACCGCACCCCCGTTGGGTCCAATAAATAAGGAGCCGCTATGATTAAGATGACCCTTCCTGGCATGACTGAATTCCCCGATTTGGTTTTGTTGTTTGCCTCGTTGAAGAAAAAGGCGCCATATCTGTTTTTCGACGATGTTGGGATTGAGTCAGTGTACGGTGGTTTTTCGGGAAGTACTCTGTGCGGCGGTCGCAATAATATTGGTCCTCGTATGGAATTATCTCGAATTCAATCTATTGTTCAGCGCTACAACGGCGAAGGCGTTGCTTGCAACGTTACGTATTCCAATCAATTTGCATCAGCGGATGATTTGGAAGAAAGCTGCTATGATCAGGCAATTCTTAAGGCTCTTTCGTCTAGTTCTGGTAATGGCGCGATTGTCTATTCTGATAGTTTAGCAGCGGCTATTCGTCAGAAGTATCCGTCATTGACCTTGATTGCGTCTACTACCAAGGAACATGAAACTATTGAAGAGCATGAGGCCGACTTGGGTCTTTACAATCGATCGGTCCTGAACTACAACTTGACTCATGATGATGTTGCGCTGGCGCAAATCACGCGACCGGCCCAAATCGAGGTCATGGTCAACGAATACTGCACTTTGAACTGCCCTTATCGTAAGGCTCATTACGCCGCAGTGAGCAAAGCTCAACGAGAAGGGGTACCCTGTGATTTCACATGCAAGCATGATCCTTCGCCCCAGGCTTACGGATTTATGCAGGGGCTGGCTGATGGGACTGTTTTTCTGCACAACAAGGATATCCAAGTCATCAGTCGCCAGTTTGGAATCGAACATTTCAAGATTGTTGGGCGCGGCTTGGCAAAATACGACCTATTTGATGCGCTTGTGTATTATCTGATCCAGCCTGATTGTTGGTACGATATTCGTGATTTCGCCATTAATCATGGCTATTTGAAATAGACAGAAGCGCCGCGCGCCCTGAGAGGCGCGCATTTCTAACTTTGGAGCATTTTTCGGAAATTAGCAGATGATTGGATTTTAATACGGTAGCAATTCAGCAAATACTGACGTAGACCGTATTTGCCAAGGTCAAGCTGATATCGCTTTTCAATGTTGCCTATGCGATACAAGATGTTGTTGCGATGCATATGCAGAAGCTCTGCGGTCGGTGTTGCTTTGCGCTCGTTGCACAGGTAGCAATAGAGCAGCTTGACATCGGAAACATCGTGATCGGTTTCGCGTTCAATCATGAGGTCAAGCAGAGTGTTGTTTAAGCAAAATGCCAGTAGCATGTCGTCTTTGCGCCCAAAGTCGCAACAGTAATAGTTGAATGCCTCCTCGAACGCATAGCTAATAACAGGTATGCGTTCGAGGAGGGGCGCTTTTTCGCTGTCGACACAGGATTTGTATTGTGCTGCAATACGGGCTTGCGCGTGGAGCAGGGAAATATCCTTGATGCTGTGCGAATATCCTGATGAGAAACAAATGCAGCCATGGGACTCGCAGAAAGCGCGCAGCATTTGCTGGCGCTTCTGGTCGTAGCCAGGGTCGTAATCTTCTTCGCAGAAGAGCAAAAGCAGGTCGCCTTGATAGAGCAACGTCAGCGCGTTGGGAAACGCCGAGGTGAAGGAATTGCTTAGGTACAAGGGCTGATAACTGTATTCGCTTTCGTGAAAATCTACTGTGACCAGTTTGAAGAATGTACATTTTTCAATGCCTAGAAGCGAGCATTGGGTATCAATGTAATCTTGGCTAAGGGCCTTTCCTTCAAGGAGGCTTTCTAGGAAGTTGTGGTACGTCGTTTGCGATGACAGACCCTTGTGAGCTTCGCGTTCAATAATGTCCTGGCAATAGCTTGCAATAAGCGCGAAGAAATCAATCAGCCCCGAGGTAAGCGATTCGCTGTTGCAAATCATGACGACGTGTCCATAATAATCGCCGCGGACTTTAAGGGTCGCCGTAATGAAATCGTAGGGCGCGTAGTCGGCTGGAGGGAATACCTGAATGTCGGTCTGGTCGCGCCATTCTCTTAAGGCACCCGCTCCTTTTGCATCAGAGAGATGCGCGAAACTATGGCATCCTAGCTCCACCAGGTCTTTCGAAAGGGATCCAGGAGGTTCGCATTTTTGCGTGTAGGCCATAAGGGAATAGGTGCCATCGGTGACATCGATCCAGTTGGAAGTGTACCTTTCCGTTTCTGTGATAAGGTCTTGCATGGAGCCGTTGGTGCGCAGAATCTCATCGCAGCGGACTTTCCAGCAAAAGATACGATAAAAGAACGAAAGCAGCTCGCTTTGCAGGATAAGGAATGGTTTCCCGTCTTCGGGTTCGCGAACTACAATCGTACGCGAAATCAAATCCCTGCTCATAGACGCGTAGGCCGTATCGAAAGGTTCATCGGGGCGAAGCACCAGCAGCGCGTATGCTTTTTCGGGAATCAGGCTTCTTTTTTGAAGCATAGTGGTGCGAAGAAGGAAGAGTAAGTGGTTGGAGTCGACGGTATTGTCTATTTCGGCACCCAGTACAGCGCACCATGCAATGCGATGGTTCATGTTCGAGGGAGCGGAAAGCACTTCGTACCCCTCGAGTTTGTCCATGATGACATTGAGCGTTGCAACACCTAGCTCGCGCTCTGCAGCGGTGATTAAGTTTGCCATATAGACCCTCCCTCTATAGGCTTTTGCTACGTGGATTTAATCCAGGAATAGCACGATACCATTGTGAAAATGCATAATCAAGCTATTTCATATTAAGGGTTACGTTCTATATTTAATGTAATAAATCCTGTTCAGAATACGTATTTAACATTTCGGTACACCAAAAGAATAGGATATTTCAGTTTGTGGAATTTACTAATTATTGGAGACTCGATATCTCATTATTCTCTTGCAAGAACGTTAAAGAGCGGAAGGGTTTTATTTTTCGTGTTGGTGGTTTTGCTGAGCCTTGGCCGGTTGGCCGGCGCCGCTGCATTTGAGGCAGCCTCGTGCTTATCTGCCTGGCGTGGTGCCGTTCTTTCCTGTTTGGCGAGCGAGCATCCCATTGGCGAATATGCGGACTCGAAGGTTCTCGCGATGCCTGCACGAAGGCCAGATTGTCGGATTTTCGGCCCCGATGTGCAAAATATTCCTGTTCAGGGTAGGTGGGAGCACGGATTCGACGCAAACTGCCCATCGCCGCGCGCTCTTAATAATGGGTGATTCATATAACCCCAGTTCACAAGCTAGGCCATGTTTTGGTTTTTTTGAAGCGACTCCGACAAACCCTCATCGACCTACCCCGAACAGGAATATTTTGCACATTTGCGGCATTTTTCCGACAAGCTGGCCTGTGCAGCATTACTCGCGTGCTTTTTGAGTGCGTTTTGCCGCCTGCTGGCCCGGGTCGAGCACGATTGGTTGCGCGATTCCTTGCTTACCATTGATAGTTTGACTGATAATTCGAATCGTTTACTCCTCGATTAAGCTTATAAAAATCGAAAAATACCAGTGAAAAATGCAATAAATGCCGCTTATCGCTAAAAATAGTGCATAAAGTTACGAAATAATTAATTTAATATAATGACAGTGTAATTTTGTCGTATAGTCTGCCTTATAAAACGCACGGCGGCTCGAGCGCAAAGCTCGTTCGTCAATGTGCAACGTCGACAATCATGCGCGCGCGTTGTTGCTGGAAACTCGGACGGCGAAACGCGTAGCGCAAAAAGAACAAGGAGAATGGCAATGAAAAAGAAATTAATCGCTGTCGCCGCAGCCGCTTTGATGGTGGTTGCTTTGGCAGGCTGCTCCAGCCCTGCAAACTCGAGCAGCGCATCGGCAAGCGCATCGGGGGCGGCAAGCACCGCTGCTACAGAAGCGAAGCTTGTCAACGCAGGCACGCTGACGGTAGGCACCTCGCCTGACTATCCGCCTTTCGAGAACCTTGAAGGCGATCAAATTGTCGGTTTTGAGGTTGACCTGGTGAACGCCGTTGCTGACAAGCTGGGCTTGAAGGTTGAGTACAAGTCCATGAACTTCGACTCTATTATTGCCGCTGTTGAGGCGGGCACGCAGATCGACCTGGGCATGAGCGGCTTCTCCATTACGCCCGAGCGCGCGAAAGAAATCGACTTTACCACGTCTTTCTACACCGATGACCTGGGCGTGGCAACGCTTAAGGACGGTCAGTTCACCACGGCCGATTCGCTGAATGCAGACGGCGTAAGGATTGCCGTGCAAAGTGGTACCACGGGTGAGTCGTCCATGAAGGAGAACTACCCCAATGCGGAAGTGATTTCCTACACCAGCTCGAACGACATTTTTGCAGCGCTGACCGCTGGTAAGGCCGATGCAGCTTGCACGAATATTTCCGTGGTGGGTGCCATGCTAAACGGCTCTTACAATGATTGCGCCTTGGTGAAAAAGATTCCTTCGGGCGAAGATTACGGCCTGGTTGTCGCAAAGACGAACCCCGCCTTGACGGAGCAAATCAACGGCGCTTTGGATGAGCTGACCAAAGACGGCACGATTGATACGCTTCTGGAGAAGTGGGAGCTGAACCTGTAAAGCTTACTTGCTGGGTTTCGGCGTGTTTGTTGGACAGGCGTTCGCGGTTTAGTGGGCGCCCGTCTTTTGCGCCACGCGATCTTTTTAGGAAAGCGTTTCCTCTCGAAAGCTCACTCGGCGCCAAAAACAGACCGTTGCGCTGACTGTGAAACGAAAGAAAAAGATATAAAAGTGCGACTTTTTGCATAAAATAACAAAAATACCCATAAAAAATGAATATTTCAGCAAAATTATTGCTTTTTCAAACAAAACGCCCTAGAATGAGTGCACTTCGGCTTGAACGAGTCGCGTCTGCAAGCGCGGCGCGAAAGCAGCGCGCCGGCTCACGCGGCGCACCGCATACAACAAGCTGCTGCTCAAACAAATGAAAGGGAAAGAGGAACCTATGAAAAAGAAACTGATCGCAATCGCTGCGGCAGCCCTGATGGTTGTTGCTTTGGCTGGTTGCGCTTCTTCTGCGAGCTCAAGCTCGGCAAGCGCATCTGCCAGCACCGATGGCCAGTACAAGCTGGTCAAGGAAGGCACGCTGACTGTGGGCGTGTCTCCCGACTATCCTCCTTTTGAGAACCTTGAGAATGGCGAAGTTGTGGGTTTCGAGCCCGACCTGTCCAAGGCTATTGCTGAAAAGCTGGGTCTGGATGTTGAATTCTCCATTCTGAACTTCGATGCCATTTTGACGGCAGTTGACGCTGGCACGCAGATTGACTGCGGCATTTCGGGCTTCTCCATTGACCCCGAGCGCGCAAAGCTCGTTGACTTCTCCACCTCGTACTTCACCGACGATCTGTCCATTGCAACCATGAAGGACGGCGCGTACACCAGCGCCGATGCCCTGAAAGCTGCAGGTGTGAAGGTTGCCGTGCAGAGCGGCACCACGGGTGAGTCTTACATCCGCGAGAATTATCCCGATGCCGAGGTTGTGTCCTTCACGAACTCCAACGACTGCTTCGCTGCAATGGCTTCCGGCAAGGTTGATGCTGTTTGCACGAACGCTGCCGTTGTTGCCACCATGGTGAACACTTCCTATACCGACGCCGCCATTGTGGGCACCTATGCCACGGGCGAAGAGTACGGTGCTGCTGTTTCCAAGAGCAACCCCGAGCTGCTGGCCGCCATCAACAAAGCGCTTGCCGAGCTTGAGGCCGATGGCACGCTGGATGCTCTGAGCAGCAAGTGGCTCTAATCTTTTTGAAGTAGCGAAATAGTTCCGGCGGGAAGCACTGTGCTTTTCGCCGGATATTTTGCGTTTGGGCGGTTGTGCAGACCCCCGTGGTCGCGCGGATCCCGTGGTCGCGCGGATCCCGTGCCCATGCGGTGGGGGTGCAGCGTTGAGCGGAGCAGATCCGAATGAACCGCTGCAAAGCTGGTCAACTCGGCCGCACGTTGTACGAATCCCCTACCAGCACAAACGTAACACAAGCAAGAACGCGGAAACGTAGTAAAGCGTAGCAAAGAAAAAAGGAACATCCCTATGAATCACCACATTGCAGTACCGCAACAATCGAGAAGCACTCGCGTGGTGCTCGCGGCTCTTGCCGTACTGGTTGCCTTCGCGTGCCTGATGGCGCTGCCGCTGCAAGCGCATGCCCTTGAAACCGTGAAAACCACGGCGAAGACGAACAGCGACTCGGGCGCCGAAATCATGGGCAACAAGACAACGCGCATTACTTGGGAGGGCCAGGCCGATGCAGGTGAAACGTTGACCCAGATCACGCTGACGTTTCCTAAGGGAACAACGTTTGGCGTGGACGACGCGCGCGTGACGCTGCTGAAAGATGGCGGCTCCGAGCGCGTTGCTATTTTGAAGAAAACCCAGTTCAGCTCCGAGGGCCAGACTATCACGGCAGCGTTTGATACCGCAGGCTACGAGGGCGACTACTACCGCCTGGAAGTCTACGATGTGATTTTCCCCGCTGCGGGCGGCGTCCAGCAGATAACGGGCACGTACACGTCGGCCGGCATCGAGCATGAGCTGACCAACATCCCCGCAATCAATGTGACGGAAATGACGCTGCCCGAACAGCTGGCAGAGGCCATTGAGGCTTCCGGTTGGTATAAGTCCTGGTGCGACAACAAATTCCTGAAACTCTTCCTGAATCCCGCCCTTATGGTCCGCTCCATCCCCGTGGTATTCAACGGCTTCCTTATGGCGCTGGGCATTGTGCTGTGCGCTTTCCCCTGCGCCATTCCGCTGGGCCTGATTTTGGCGCTTATGCGCATGTCGAAGCTGGCCGTGCTGCGCGGCATTGGCAGCTTGTATGTGAACATTGTTCGTGGTACGCCGCTGTTCTTGCAGATTTATGTGGCGTTTTTCGGCTTGCCGCTGGCGGGCATCAACATCCCGAACTTCCCGCTGGGCGTTATCGTGCTGTTCATGAACTCCGCGGCGTATTTGTGCGAAATCTTCCGCGCGGGCATTCAGTCTATCCCCAAGGGCCAAAACGAGGCATCGCGCTCTTTGGGCATGAATGCGGCGCAAACCATGATCTTTGTCATCATTCCGCAGACTGTTCGTCGTGTTATCCCTACTATGACCAGCGAATTCATCTTGCTGTACAAGGACACCTCGCTGTTGGCCGCCGTTGGCATTATGGAAGTCGTGCAGTACTCCAAGAGCATTGTGGCGTCCACCGGCTCCATTACGCCCTACATTGTTGCGGCGCTGTTCTACCTGGTCATCACGCTGCCGCTTGCTAAGTTTGTGGGCAAGCTGGAGATGAAGCTTGCGGGTACCGATGGAGGCGCAGCCGGTTCTTCGCGTAAGAAGCGTTTCGGCAAGAAGGGCGACGCTGCTCCTGCAAGTCGTTGCGCCGATGAAGAAGCCGTTGCCGCTGCAAACGCTGAATTCGCAGCTCAAGAAGCCTCTATGGGCATACCCGTGGTAAAGAAAGGGGGCATGTAATGACCGCCGCCAACAATCCCGCCGTTTCCGCGACCGAAGCAGCCGCCGTGGCTGCGCCTGCAACGAGCGATGCTGCAACCACCGAAAACCTGCACCATGTGGGGCAGGAAGTGGTCGTGAGCATTCGCGGCCTGAAGAAAAGCTTCGGTGACCTGCATGTTTTGAAAGGCGTTGACCTGGATGTTCATCGTGGCGAAGTGGTTGTAATCCTGGGCCCTTCCGGCTCGGGCAAGTCCACCATGCTGCGTTGCGTCAACCGCTTGGAAGAACCCACCAGCGGTCAGATTTTCTTCGAGGACACCGAAATCACTTCGAAAAACACCGACATCAATGCGGTGCGCGCCAAGCTGGGCATGGTCTTCCAAAGCTTCAACTTGTTCCCGCACTTGACCGCGAAGAAAAACGTCATGCTGGCGCAGCAAAAAGTGCTTAAGCGCAGCAAGGAAGAAGCGGAGAAAGTTGCTATCGAGCAGCTGACGAAAGTCGGCCTAGCGGAGCGCGTGGACTACAAGCCCAGCCAGCTTTCCGGCGGCCAGCAGCAGCGCGTTGCCATTGCGCGCGCGTTGGCTATGGATCCGCACGTGATGCTGTTCGACGAAGCGACCAGCGCTCTTGACCCCGAACTCGTGCGCGATGTTTTGGGCGTTATGAAGGAAATGGCCAAAAACGGCATGACCATGATTGTGGTTACTCACGAAATGGGCTTCGCGCGCGATGTTGCCGACCGCGTGGTGTTCATGGACGGCGGCGTTATTGTTGAGCAGGGCACGCCCGAAGACGTTTTCGACCATCCGCAGTCGGAGCGCACGAAGGACTTTTTGGGCCACATTTCGTAGGGAAGTGTTTCTTTTTGCACCTCTTTTGTTGCCTAGACGTTCTGAAATAGCTCCTAACAGGTTACCATTCGGTTTCTTTACCGAAAACGCTTTAGCGCGTCATAGTGTTTGCGCATATAATTCGGCATGAGGAAAACTCGCGAAATCTTTGCGCCGTATGCGCAGGTTTCACCTTAGAAGCTGAATGCCCAAGAGACGGCATTCACCATGAAGGAAAAAAGGAGGAAGCACATGAAGAAGAAGCTCATTGCGGTTGCGGCAGCAGCGTTGATGGTTGTCGCCTTGGCTGGCTGCTCTAGCTCCAGCTCCAGCGCGTCGGCGTCTGCATCGGGCAGCGCATCTGCTGGCGCAAGCGGTTCCTACACGGGATTGGGCGATGGTTCTACCTTGAACTTCGTGACCGGTGGCGAATCGGGTACGTACTACGCTGTTGGCGGCGTCATTGCTCAGGACGTGACCAACAACCAGAAAATCAAGGTGACCAGCCTGTCTGGTGCTGGTTCTAAGGCAAACGTTATCGCCCTGGAAGACAAGGAAGCTCAGCTGGGCTTCTGCCAGTCCGACGTTCTGTCTTACGCTTATGAAGGCAAGAACTTGTTCGACACCGCTGTTAAGGACTTCAGCATTGTTGGTGCTCTGTACGACGAGACCGTTCAGATTGTTACCTGCGACCCCACCATCAAGACCGTTGCTGACCTGAAGGGCAAGAACGTTTCCATTGGTGCTGCTGGTTCGGGCGTTTACTTCAACGCGATTGATGTTTTGGGCGCTTACGGCCTGACCGAGTCTGACATCAACCCCACCTATCAGTCCTTCCAGGATTCTGCTGACTCCCTGCAGAACGGCCAGATCGACGCCGCTTTCATCGTAGCAGGCGCTCCCACCACGGCTATCACGCAGCTGTCCACCTCCAAGCAGGCTTACCTGGTTGCTCTTGACAGCGAGCATGTTGATGCTCTGATGAAGACTTCTCCGTACTACAGCAAGTCCGTTATTGCTGCTGGTACGTACAAGGGCATCGATGAGGACGTGACCACGGTTTCTGTTCAGGCAGTCATCATTGCCGACAACAGCGTTTCCGAGTCCGCCATCTATGCGTTCACCGCTGACCTCTTCGAGAACTTGGACACTCTGGCCGGCTCCAACGCCAAGTTTGGCGAGATGAGCCTGGAGAAGGCGACTTCCATCACCAACGTTCCGTATCATCCGGGTGCTGCGAAGTACTATGCCGAGAAGGGCAAGACCGTTACTGCTGCGTAATTCCTGCGAATTGGCATAACGCTGCTTAACGCACAAGAAACGGGTCGCGACGGGGGTTGTTCCGCCGCGACCTGTTGTATCAAGAAATACTCGTTCCCTTGATTGGGAATTCTTTGTTTCCATCAGGCATTTCTTTGAAATACGCTCTTTGAGGCATTTTGCCTTCTTGAGCTCTCTATCGTTGAAGTGCTTTCTCGGACTTGGCCCGGAGACTGACCGCCCAACATTCGTCTGCAGCAGCCGCACGTTGGGGTTGCTTGCGCGATTGGCCTGCTCGAGCCGTTCAACATTCGCCTGGTCCGCCCAGTGCAGTTTGAGTGCTGAGTATTTCTTGAAACAGCAGATCCCCTTTTATTACTAAGCGAAAGGAGAAAGCTTCCGTGGTTTTCAAGAAGAGTAAAAAATCCCCCGAGACCGAAGCTCTGAAAGAAGAGCTTGCGCAGGAAATCGAATCGGTTGATGTTGAGACCGATGTCGAAGCGGTTATGCGCAAGTACGACCGCGAGTCGAACACGCGTGTTTGGGAAGGCGCTCCGAAGGCTGTTATCTCGGCGATTATGGCGCTGTTCAGCATTTACTGCATTGGCATGACGCTGTTTTCAACGGAGCTGCCCGAAACGAAGCTGACGCGCTTTTTGGCATGTGTCATTATCATTGGCTATCTGATTTACCCTGCACGCAAGAACGGACGCGTGCGCGTAAACTATATGCCCTGGTACGATGTTGTTATCATGCTTGCTGGCGCGGGATCTTTCTTGTATTTCGCTTTTAACGCGTACGATATCTTGATGTTGACAAGCCGCATTGAACCGCTGCATATCGTGCTGGGTATCATCGGCATCTTGGTTGTTGCCGATCTGTGCCGCCGCAGCGTTGGCGTTCCGATTTTGGTGGTTGTTGGCTGCTTGCTGATTTACGCGCTGGTCTGGCGCTATGACCAATGCCATGATTTGTACTTGACCATTCGCTTGATTATCTTCAAGCTGTTCTACACCACAAGCGGTGTTATTGGCACGCCTATCAACGTGTGCTACACCTACATTGTGCTGTTCATCATCTTCGGCGCGTTCTTGGAGCGCACGGGTATTGCTGCGTTCTTCATTTCGTTCGCGAATCGCGTTGCCGGCTGGTCTTCGGGCGGCGCGGCGAAGGTTGCAGTTATTTCTTCCGCCTTGTGCGGCATGGTTTCCGGTTCTTCGGTTGGCAACACGGTAACCACGGGCTCGGTAACCATCCCCATGATGAAGAAGACGGGTTACAAGCCCGAATTCGCAGGTGCTGTTGAGGCTGCGTCATCTACCGGCGGACAGATCATGCCCCCTATCATGGGCGCTGCCGCGTTCCTGATGGCCGAGTACATGGGCATTCCGTACATCGAAGTCGCAACGAAGGCTCTGATCCCTGCGCTTTTGTACTTCACCGGCATTTTCATTACGGTCCACTTGGAGGCAAAGAAGCTCGGCCTGAAAGGTATTCCCATAAGTGAGCTGCCCAAATGGTCGTATTTGGCGAAGAACTGCTATTTGATTCTGCCGCTGGTTTTGCTGGTGTGGTTGGTGTCCACGGGTGCGCGCACCATGGCCGTTTCCGCAGCTATTTCCATTGTGGGTGCGTTCCTGATTGGCTGCATCAACTTTTTCTTGACCAACCTTCGCGAGCGCGAAGAGGGTCAGACTATCGGCGATGTGTTCAAGCAGACCGCTATTATTGCGGGCAACATGCTGTACGAATCGCTGCAGGCGGGCGCTAAGAGTGTTATCTCCGTTGCTGTTGCATGCGCCATGGCCGGTCTGATTGCCGGCTGCATTACCGTAACGGGTCTTGCTTCCACCATGATCAATGGCATTGTTGCTATTGCGGGCGACGCGGTTATCATCGGCTTGATCCTGACCATGCTGTGCTGCATCGTGTTGGGCATGGGCGTTCCCACCACGGCGAACTACTGCATTATGGCTTCTACCTGCGCTCCGATTCTGATTCAGCTGGGTATTCCGGCAGTCGCCGCTCACTTCTTCGTGTTCTACTTTGGCATTGTGGCGGATATCACACCACCCGTTGCGTTGGCGGCTTACGCGGGCAGCGCCATTGCGCGTTCGAACCCCATGAAGACGGCCATCAACGCTACAAAGCTTGCTATTGCGGCGTTTATCGTTCCGTATATCCTGGCGTTTAACCCCGTGATGATTCTTGAGGGCGACGTCACGGTTATCTCGGTGGCGGTCATTGTTATCACGTCGCTCGCTGGCTTGTTTGGTGTTTCGGCTGGTCTGAACGGGCATCTGTTTAAAAAGATTCCCATGGTGCTGCGCGTTGCTATTATTGCGGCGGGCATTTGCATGATGATTCCGGAGGTTTATTCCGATATCATTGGTCTTGTTGTGGTTGGCGGCATCTTTGTGCTGCAGTACTTCATGATGAAGAAACAAAGGGCTGTGCAAGCGTAGCTTTGAGTGTCAGCTGGGCATCGGCTGAGATTGTGTTTGAAGTGGGGACGGTTTATGCCGCCCCCACTTTGCGTTTATAGGTGGTTTCAGCGGCTACTACACATCCAGCGCTTCTGCCAGGGCAAGCAGCACGCGATTTTCCCGGTTTAACGCCGAGGCTTCGGGGTCGTAATCAAGAACAACGATATTCATGCCAGGGAAACGTTTCGCCAGGTCGTGCATGCTGCCGCGCACATTAACGTGACCTTTCAGGCATCCGAAGCTTTGCAGGTAGATAACGTGGCGTACGCCCTGGTCGTAAAAATGCTGAAGCTGATCAAGATAGCGCACGTCTTCGGCGAATAGTGCTTCGGGCTGCGGAAGGATCGGCTGGCATCCGTGCGATTCGATAGTTGCTAGCAGATTGTCGTTGAGGAACGAGTCGAAGACAAGGGGTGCTGTTCCGATAACGCCGACAAGGGGTTTACTGTCGGCGGAGGTGCCGGGGAGGTTGTTGGCGGAGGCATTGCTGATGCTGCTGCTTGCGGGGGTGCAGCCCGCGCCGCCGTCGTCTCCAACAACTGCGCTGCAGCGGCTTTCTGCGCTTCCAGTGGCAAGACCTTCGTCAAAGGCACCAAGCGGCCAAGCGTTCTCCCAGGTGACGCGGATGTTCTTTCCCGTGATGCGTTCAAGCAGGTAGGGCACGGCTTCAAGAACGCATTCGTGGCATACGTTCGGCAGCGTCAACGCGTCAAGCTGGGGGCGCGCAGCAAGAATGCGCAGGCTGCGACCGACAATAGCGGCCGTGCTGTAACAAAGATCGCGCGTGTAGGATCGCGCTGCTTCGATGTCGGCGGTGTCCAGGTGCGTAAATGCGGCAACGTTTCCTTCTTCGGCGTATTGTGCCAGGTGGGGGTCAAGCGCAGGGATGCGTGCCATTGCGGTACTGGCTGCTGGGTCTTGTTTCAGTTTGCGTTGCGGGGTGACTTCAGCCACGTTGGTCGTGGCTTTCTTGCAGGGCGCGTCTTCTGCGCCGCAGGTTCCAGCCATGTTGGTGCCCGCTCTCTGCTCTTTTCGCGCTAAATCCAGCTGCTCGATGTTTTCCGCTAACGTGCGCAGGCGAATACGTAGATGGGCCGTATCGGTGATTTCGTCGACTTTGAGCGCAGTGAATAAGCGACCGCGTTTCTGCAGATAATCGCCGACTTGTACTACGTTGATGCCGTCGTAAAGGCATCCGAATGACTGCAGCGCAACTACGTCGATGCGTTCGTGGTGCATTGCGTAGTTTGCAAGGCGCAGCATATGCGAAGCTTTTTTCCATGAGCAGCTAGCAGGGTCGATCGACTCATTGCCAGCGGTATCTGTTTCGGTGAGCCGTGGCGCGTCGTTGCGCGTTAGGGCGTTGGGGGATAGCACGGCAAGCCCCAGGCCGGTGAGCACTTCGTCAATGCGATGCCCCGTTGCGGCATCAATATGGTACGGGCGCCCCAAAAGTAAAATGCCATGATGATCTGGATCGTTCTCAACCCAAGCAAGTGCCTTCTCGTTTGCCTTGCGCACCGCGCTCTGATGCTCTTGTTGGGCGGCAAGACCCACATGCAGTGCGTGGTCGAGTTCCTCGGCCGATAACGTATCACCAGCTTCTTCTGCCAGCGTAGAAACTGCGCTGAACAGGGCGTTCCTTCCTTCTTCGGAGCTTGCAATTCCCTGCGGTTTCGCTAATGGCAGCAGCGGGCTCACCATGTGTTGTGCAAGATCGAGCGTCAGGCTCGCGCCGTCTTGCAGAGCGGACGCGTATCCCGTGGAGACCGCGCAGTTCACGCCGCGCTGGTAACGGGGTGCGAAGACATGCGTGGCACCCGCTTGGCTGAGTTGCTTCAGGCGGCGATGCGAGAGTTTCGCGGGGTAGCAAACGCTTTCCGAGGGAACGGTTTCGGCACCCGCGCTGTCCACGTGAAAATGACGCTCCGCCTGTTCGCGGGGAAGGAGCACGGTGAAGCCCAAGTCGCTGAAAAATGCATGCCAAAAAGGCGTGAACTCGTAGGTGAGCAGCGTATTCATCATGCCGATGCGCACGCCGGCGCGCTTTCCTTCGCCCTTGCAATTGGGAATGCGTTCCAGAAGCGCCCTTTGCGCGGCCACGGCATTCGGCGCGCTGTGCTTGCGGCTCTGCTGTCCAGTTGCGTACAGCTCCAGCGCTCTGCCGCAGCGGTTCCCGCCAATGTAGTTGCGGGCGGGGGCATTATTGTCCCCCTTGTTGGCTGCGGCGCCGGTTGCAACGGTATTTTGGGAATGGTCGTCCTTCTCCTTTGCAACGGTCACCACGGAAAGCGTGCAGCTGTTCGCGCAGCCTTCGCAGGTGCGCGTTGTGCGCTTGGGCGCGAAATCGACAAGCTCCTGCCGCGAGAGAAGCGTGCTTCGCGCACCTTCGCCTTGTGCTTGCGCTCGTTTGCGTGCGACAAGCGCGGCACCCAGCGCCCCCATCAGATTCGCGCGGTTCGGACGTATGGCATGCTTGCCCGTGAACAGCTCGAACGCGCGCAGCACGGCATCGTTCATGAATGTTCCGCCTTGCACCACAATGGTGTCGCCCAAGGAATCAAGATTGTCCAGGCCGATGATGCGAAACAGTGCATTTTTCACCACGGAATACGCGCAGCCGGCAGCAAGGTCGTTTGTGTCCGCGCCCACTTTTTGCGCATGCTTTAGGCGGGAATTCATGAACACCGTGCATTTTGTTCCCAGGTCAACGGGTTTTTTCGCCGTAAGGGCGGCGTTGGCAAAGCTATCTTTTGGCAGACGAAGCGTATAAGCGGTGCCCGAAAGGAACGAGCCGCAGCCGCTCGAGCACGCCTCGTTCAAGATGGCGTTTTCCACCAAGCCGTCCTTGACCCAAATGGCCTTCATGTCTTGCCCGCCAATGTCCAGCAGAAAACTCACATTGGGCGCAAACGACAGCGCCCCTTGCACGTGCGCGGTTGTTTCGACAATGCCGGAATCAACGCCCAAGCAGGCTTTCAGCATGTCTTCACCGTAGCCGGTCGCCACGGCGTGAGCGATGTGAACCATGTCGGGCCCGCGGTATTCGCGGGGAAAGTTGGCGTACATGTCACGCAAAAGCTCGGTGGTGGTTTTCAGGACGTCGCCGTGATTTTCCTGGCTGTCTCCCCAGATGAACTCCCCGTTTTCGTTCACAACGGCAATTTTTACCGCAGTTGAGCCGGCATCGATACCCACGTAAACGGGTCCCTGCTGATGGAAGATGTCCGCGCGCTTGATGATCTCTTGCGCATGGCGCTGCTTGAACTCTTCGCATTCGGATTCGTTTTGAAAAAGCGGCTCCAAGCGTCCTAAGCTGTCGTCGCGAAATTCAGCGGTGGTAAGCCGGTTCTCAAGCGTTTGCAGGCTTGTTGTATGCGGCGCAGGCAGCTGTGCGCCATATAGTCCTGCTCCGCGTGCTGTGAAAAACTGCGCGTCAGCAGGGCGAATGCCGGTTTCTCCTGTGAGCCCCAGCGCTTTGCGAAAACGTACGGCAAGATCGGAGAGGAACTGGAAGGGCCCACCCAGGAAAACGACTGTGCCCGTTATGGGACGCCCGCATGCAAGGCCGCCCAGCGTTTGGCGGACCACGGCATCAAGTGTGCTTCCTGCCAGGTCATTCGTGCGTGCGCCTGCGTTCATCAGGGGTCGGATGTCGGTTTGCGCGAACACCGCGCAGCGTGACGCAATGGGGTAGATGCGCGACGCACCCATGCTCAGCTTGTCCATATCGGCGGTTCGCACGCCTAAAAGGTACGCGATGTTGTCGACGAAGCCGCCCGTGCCACCTGCGCACGTTGCATTCATGCGCTGCTCAAGGCCGCCCGTCAGGTAGATGATTTTTGCGTCCTCGCCACCGAGCTCAATAACGCAATCGGCTTGCGGATATTCCTTCTTGACAATCTTCGTGGTGGCAACAACTTCTTGCACAAAGGGAAGCCCCAGCGCTTCTGCAACGCTGATGCCTGCCGATCCCGTTATGGCAATGCTGCCCTTCAAGTCGCCGTAGCGCCAGTTCAGCTCATGGATTATTTCTAGGAGCGTGGTCTTGATGTTTGAGCGATGCCTACGGTACACGCTGTAAACTAGCCGCGAATCCCGATCGCTTATACAGACCTTGACGGTTTTCGATCCGCAATCGATACCGATTTGGTAGAGGATGTCATCTGCGTGCGTGTCTGATTGCTGCTCGCTGTCCGAGGTGCTTGTGTTTTCCATAGTGTCCTACCTGCTCAAACGCATTTCTTTCGTACTCAATTGTATTTGTTGGGCGGATAAAAGGGAAGTGATTTTGAAAATTTCTCTTGCACGAGACAGAGAGATATGGCATAATAACGAACTCGAACGTGCAAAGCGTTTGTTTCGGGCGATTGGCGCAGCGGGAGCGCAGGTGCCTTACAAGCACAAGGCCGGGGGTTCAAATCCCTCATCGCCCACCACTAACTCAGAGACCTCCAGCAACGGGGGTCTTTTTCGTTTCCGGGGAAGCCTCCCTGGATTTGAACCCCGCGAGGGCCAAACGGCCCAGTGGGCCGTTTGTGGTCGAGCAGGCCGAAGGCCGGCGCAGACCCGCGAATCCGCGTAGCGGATGCGCCCAAATCCCTCATCGCCCACCACTAACTCAGAGACCTCCAGCGATGGGGGTCTTTTTCGTTCCCAGGGTAATTCCATGGATTTGAACCCCGCTCGAAGGTCTCGCTGTGCTCGAAAGGCGGTACGGGGAACGAGGCATTCGCCTCACGGTCTCGCTTGGATAATGCTTCTCCTTCGTCGCGGGGCAATCCGCTTATCCAGAGCTCGACAGTTCGACTCAACCTCATTCCTCGTACCGCCTCTTTTTCGTATCGAGGCTTCTGGAGCCTTCGTTCAGGGCGTCTCGAAGGTCACCTTGTCGGAAAAACAGCTCCGATGTGCAAAATATTACTGTTCGGGGTAGGTAGATCTTCTAAATCGATGACGATTAGGCAGCGTGATATAGCGTCAAAATTTCGTGACCTGGGGTTTTGTAAACGTGGTGCCGTGATGTGAGGCCTCGGGGTGGGAAAATGCGAGCTATTTGCGTATTTCACCTACCCCGAATGGGAATATTTTGCACATTCGCCCCAAATTTTTGACAAGATGCAATTTTTAGCACGAAAAAAGGACGGCGAAACGACATTTTTGAACTGGTCCGCTCTTGGAAGCTGCAGCTTTTGCGAGTTGGGATTAAGGAAATTGCATTACGGGTGGCGCGAGGGGTGGGCCCAAGCGCCCGCACTGCTCAGCAAGAACCAGGAGCTACGCTTCAGGCTTGTGCGCCACATGCACCGCAGCGATACCACCCGTGTAGTTTTTCCAGGTCACATCAACAAAGCCGGCGTTCTCCATAAGGCGAGCCAGCCCTTGCTGATTCGGAAACGCCTTGATGCTTTTCGCTAGATACACGAATCCCGATTTGTCGCCCGTGATCAGACCTCCCCAGAAGGGAATCAAGTGCTTCAGATAGAAATTGTACAGCGCGCGCCATACGGCGTTCGGCGGCGTGGAGAACTCCAGGCATGTGAGGCTGCCGCCTGGCTTGAGCACACGAAACATTTCTGCCAGCGCGCGCTCGCGATCAGGCATGTTGCGAATACCGTACGCCATGGTAATGGCATCGTAGCTGCTGTCAGCATACGGAATGTTCTGCGCGTCCACGACCTCGAAATCAATGGGCACGCCACAATTCTTGCCCTCGAACTCCACGTGAGCGCGCGCAACGTCTAGCATTTCGTCCACTAAATCGGTGCACTGAATATGCGCGGGGTGCTTTGTGCGCGCGACGGTAAACGACACATCTCCCGTGCCACCTGCGATATCAAGCACATCGTCGGTCTCTTTGATGGGCGCCTGGCGCATCATGCCGGCAAGCCACGCCTTGTACGCACCAAAGCTCGAAACGGCGTTGAAGCGCTCATATTTCTTGGCAATGCTGCTAAAAATATCTTTCACGCGCTCAGATGAAATCTCGGCGGGCGCTTCTTTTCCTGTTGCGGTATCAATGCTCACGTTGTGTCGTTCCTTTCAAAATGCGGCAAATGCCCTGTTCAGGTCTCGCGCAAAGGCGAAATCGAAGGTTCGGGGCGCATCGCGCCGCACGCCGCCCAGCGTCCAGCGACCAGCGCCCGCATCGCGATGTGGGCTGACCAGTGTTCGGCGTCCGTGCCACCCTGCGCCTAACGTCCCCTGCGCTGCCCTGCGCCCTTTACTGCTCGCGACGGCGCAGCTTGTCCAGCTTGCGGGCATCGCGAGCGCCGGCGCGTCCCGCTGCTCCTTTCAAGCCGCCTGCGCTCAGGGGGCCGTGGTGTTCCGTGCGTTCAGCTTCTTCGGCCATCATTTGCTCCAGCAGCGGATCGCGCATCACGCTACCGCGCTGAGCTGCGGGAATGGCGCAAGCATCGCCCACAATGGCATCGGTACCGGCGCGTCCTGCTTCCAGCTCGGCATTTTCCGCATCGAATGCGGCATTTGTGTTCTCGCACGAAAAGCCGGGCGCAACAACGCTGCCGAAAGCCGCCACTTGCTCGCCTGCGTCGTTTGCAAGCAGGCGTCCATCACCCATACCATCGGTGACTACGCCCTTGAATGTGCAGTTCGGGGTGCCGTCGGGGTTCCAGGCAGGTGCCTGCACGCCGTTTTTCTGCGGCGGATACGCGAATTCGCTTGCCGCCGAACGCCATGTTCCCGTTGCACGGCTTGCCAAGTTTGCCGGTACATTGGAGATTCCCAGCTTTGCAAGATGCAGCGCATGGGTGGGCTTGATATCAAACGCCCAGTTCAACTCACTCTTTTCCGCAACTGTATTTTCCGACAAGCGTTCGAATTCCTCTTTCAGCGCTGCCATGCGCGCGTCAATGCGCCCCGTACCGTTATACAGCACGTCATCCAAACGGTTCATCTGCTCGCGTGCTTCGCGCACGCGCTTGTCCACCGCTGCGCTCATCGCGGGGTCCAAAATGCCGTGCTCGCCTTTAATGCGATTAATGTCCAGTGCTGCATCATACGTGGCGTCCACCATCTCGTCTACGCTCATGTAGTCGCTCTCGTAGTTCATGATGTGCTTCCAACTGGGAAGAATCATGCGCTGACGATGCTCCTCGAACGTGCGCGCGCGCAGCTTGTACCCGTAATGCTCGGGGTTGTCGAACGCGATAGAGCCCACATCCAAAAATGGCGCCATGGGGCTGGTCATAACCACCAGGCGCGGATCGTAATTCACGCGCTCGTACAAATGCTGCACGTACGCGCCGGTCTCGCGCACGCTGGCGGCAGTTTGCTTGGGAATGCCCGTCATGAAATACAGGTCGAAACGGTCGCAGTTGGGGTGCGAAAGCGCCTCGACAATCGTATCTTCCAGCTCTGCCATTTTGTAGTGACCCTTGCCGAACGCCGCGCGCACGTCGTCGTCGTGGCTTTCGGCGGAAATCTCCACCGACCAGCTTTTCAGATTGGCGTCAAGCATGTTGTAGAAGTCGTTGCCGCCCGGCGGTGGGCCGAAAAACTCAAAGCCAATGGGGTTTTGCACTTTGCCCTTCAGGCCGCAAATGAACTGCTCGGTGTATGCGGGGCCGGCTTGCAGGAAGTCGTTCAGCACGAAAATGGGCCCCCATACGTGATTTTGCACGTGCTCGATGTCGCGAATAAGCAGCTTGGGGTCGCGCCACGCAACTTTGCGCCGCCCGAAATGGTTCTTGAACGCGTAAGCGCTGCCGCCGCATGTGGCGCAGTTGCGCGCGCATCCGCGGCACGTCAAGCTGGCGGTCACGGGGTACTGCAGCCAACCCTTCATGGGCAGGTAGCTGGTGAAATCAAGCTGTCGCAGCACGCCTTTCATGGGGTAGTCGTAATCCATGGAAATGGCGTTCATGTCGTCGGGCACCCACGAAAGCGGGTTGATATGCACGCGACCCGTCTCATCTTTCCAGGTCAGGTTCGGGATATCGCTCAAATCGCCCACGGGTGTGCCGGTCTTTTGCGCACGAACCACACGCTCCACCAGCATGCGCATGGGCTCTTCGGTGGAGTCGCCGCGAAACACGTAATCAATGCAGTCGTAGGCAATCAGATCCTCGTGGAAGATGCTCGATGACAGTCCGCCAAAGCTGATCAGAACATGGGGGTGAAGCCGTTTCAGGATTTTCGCTACCTCAATGGAGCCGTGGCAATGCGGCATCCAGTGCAGGTCAATGCCGAACATACGGCTTTCCAGGCGCGCCAGATTCTTCTCCACGTCGAAATTTTTCTTATGCAGCATCATCGACGCCAGGTTGTAAATGCGTGCGCGGAAGCCGTTGCGCTCGAAGTATTCGCACAGCGTGGTGAGTCCCAGCGGATACATCTCGAAAATGGGGGTAGACGGCACCATGTCGGACACGGGACCGTACATAATCGAGCGCTCGCGAAAATCGTACGTCGCGGGCGCGTGTATGAAAGTGAAGTCTAATTTATCCATAATAGAGGCAGTATACGCATTTTTCGCTGCAATGGGGTTGTTGGTGTGCGCTTTTCCCCTGCGTACGCTTGAAATCTACAGAGATGCAAGTGCTTGCGAAGGGCGGGGAAGCAATCAGCCCGCAGATGTTCTGACGCTTGGAAAGGGTGGGGAAGCGATTGGCGCGGATTAACGGGCAGATCATGGCGCCGCGCGGGTATTGGCCTGCTGCAAAAAAGAGGCAATAAACGGGTGCTTTTGCGTTGAATTTGTAAAGCCGCTCCTCTTTGTTTTCGGTGATGCTAAGATACACTGTTCAGGGATAGAATGACTTTTCGTGTGCAAGAACAGGGAAAGTCGTGTGGAAATACAGCTCTATAGTTAGTGTTTCCCGTGTTGGCTGGCAGCATCAAGAAAGTGCTGTTCAGACGCAGGGAAACGTTGCGATTAAGGAACGTAATGGGAAAGCAGAAGATAACGGCGAAGCAGCGCGATGCGCGCATGCAGGCCGCGATAGAGCGGGAACGCCTGGCGGAGGAAAAGAAGAAGGCCGCCGAGCGCACGAAGAAGATTTTTACGGTGGCGGTTTGCGTCATCTTGGTGCTGGCATTGGCGCTGCCAACCATGGCGGTGGCGCTGCTGGGTGGCGGCGCGTAAGCGGGCGCAACGTTCGTTTGCGTGCCTGCGCGACGTGATTGTTGTATGCCAGGTGGCGGCACATAAGTGTACGTGTGGGCAAGGTGAGAGGGTTTCCCTGTTCGGTGTTATAAAGAAGGCCAGCGAATGGGGTTTGTGGGGCTTTAGCAAGGAGAAAATGTGTTCGGAATCAGCGGTTTTGAGCTGCTTATCATTTTGATTTTCGGCTTCATTTTAGTGGGCGACCGCCTGCCCGATGTGGCCAAGACATTAGGGCGCGCAATTCGCACGTTCCAAAGCGCGCAACGCGATATGAGCAAGGTCATCAAAGAAGACGTCTTCGACCCCAACGCGGAAGAGCCGTTCAAAGATCCGCTGGCTGCTCTGGATAAAATGGGCGGCATCGCAAAGAAGACGGGTTCTTCTTTGGCGGGCGACTTGAACGAGATGGCCTCTATTGCCAAGAAGAAAAAGCCAGCTGCTTCGAATGGCGCAGCTACGGCTGCAGCGTCATCGGCAACGACCGATTCCGCCGAAACACCAGTTCAGAGCACTGTTTCTACCGATAACGCCGCTGGTGCGGGCAATGCTGCCAGTGCCGCCGCCAACGCTGGCAAAGAGGCACCCGCCGAAACGTTTGCCGAGCGTCGCGCCCGCTACGAGAAAGAGCGTGCTGCGCGTCTTGCCGCGCAGGCAGAGCAAAAAGCCGCCGAAGAAGCTGCCGCTGCGGCAGCGGCCGTACAAGCGGCCGATGCTGCTGTTTCCCAAGTTGAGGCCCAGCAGGCCGAAGCTGCAGCTCCAGCGACCGACGCACCTGAAACTTCCGCAGCCGATGCTGCTCCCACCACTGCACCATCTACCATTGAAGGGAGGGAGTAGATTATGCCTATCGGACCTGCTCGAATGCCCATTATGGACCACCTGGGCGAACTTCGCATGCGCTTGGTTCGCATTGTTGTTGCCCTTGCCGTATCGGTCTGCATCTTCTATCTCGCAACGCCGACCATCGCTCAGTTCCTGGTTATGCCTATCGCGGAGTTCCTTCCGACCGATGCGCAAGGCATGGCGGTGCTGACCGCTATCGACCCGTTTGAGTCGTTTAGCGTGCGCTTCAGCGTTTCGTTCTGGGTATCTTTGGTGGCGTGCTCGCCCATTATTTTGTGGCAGATTCTGGCGTTTTTCCTTCCGGCGCTGAAGCCAAAAGAGCGCAAGTGGTTTATTCCCACGTTCGCCGCGGCGGTTGCCCTGTTCATTTTGGGTACGGTGTTCTGCTACTTCATTATTTTGAACCCGGCTTTCTCGTGGTTGTGCGACCAAGCGTCGGGCTTCGCTGCCGTGCTGCCGCGTGCTTCATCGTATGTGAGCATTATCATCAAGTTCGAAATTGGTTTCGGCCTTGCGTTTGAGTTGCCGCTTGTCGTGTTCTATCTGGTGGTATTCGGCATTGTGCCATATAAGAAGCTGCGCGCTTCGTGGCGTTACGTATATATGGCGCTCCTTGTTGTTTCTGCCATGATCACGCCCGATGCTTCGCCTGTCACCATGATCTTGATGTTCGCCGCTATGGTTTCCCTGTACGAGTTGAGCCTGCTTATTTCCCGTATTGCGCTGGGCAAACGTCTGAAAGAGCAAGAAGCGCAGCGCGCACGCGATGAAGCTGAAGAGGCCGAAATGATGGCGGAGTGGAAGAAGATGCGCGCGGAGCGTGAAGACGACTAGTTCTGGTGCTGGCGGTGCGATGGATTGTCGCAACCGCGAAGACGACTAGTTCTAGTACGGGTACTGCGGCGGTAGGTCGTTTCGCAATGTATTGTCGCTGAAGGCCAGCGCTGAAAACCAGTAGAGGAGCTTTTACCATGCATGAACTGGGAATTATGACCGGGGTCATGGATACCGTGTGCGATTCGGCGAAAGAGGCGGGCGCGCTCAGCGTGACGTCTATCTCGCTTTCTGTGGGGGAAATGACCGAATGCATCCACGAGGCGTTGATTTTTGCGTTCGAGGCGTTGCGGGAGTTGTCCGAATACGAGCTGTGCGCCCATGCTGAGCTTAACGTGAACTTGGTCAAGCCGGAAAGCGTGTGCCTTGACTGCGGCGAGCGTTACCAGCACGACCGCTTTCATGTGTCGTGCCCTGCGTGCGGCAGCTTTGTCACCGAACTTCTTTCGGGGCGCGAGATGCAAATCGATTCCATTGAGATCGAAACGCCCGACGAAGGACCGGGTGAATAGGAAAAACCGCGGAAGCGCTCTTCGGGGCGCTTTTCTTTTGCTTCAGGATGTGGCGTGCAGTCGCACATCGCGTTGCGCATTCAGCGAAGCTCCAGTGAGCCGCTCAGTAATCGCCCAATAAAACACCCGCTGAGCACGAATGAGCGTGCAGGAGGTGCGGTTATGGCGTACACTGTCGCAAATAAAAGATTCGGGCGACCGTTTGCCAAGTAAGCTACTGGCGCTGCCCTAAAAAGATAAACATCCAGTTCAATGCAAAGGATATGCCATGAAAATTGATATGAAGCAGCCTATCTTGGACAAAAACGATACACTTGCGGCTGAACTGCGCAAGCGTTTTGCGGAAAACCACGTGTTCGTTCTTGACCTGCTGGCAAGCCCTGGTTCGGGTAAGACGTCTACTATTTTGGCAACCATCGAGGCGCTGCGCGATGAGTTCAACATTGCCGTTATCGAGGGCGACATTGCAAGCTCCGTGGACGCCGAGCGCATTAAAGCGCAGGGTATTCCCGCAGTTCAGATCAATACGGGCGGCGCGTGCCACTTGGAAAGCGCCATGCTCAAGCGTGCGATTGATGTTCTTGATCTGGAGCGTCTTGATCTGATTATCATTGAGAATGTGGGTAATCTGGTATGCCCTACCGACTTCGATTTGGGTGAAAATGCCAAGGTTATGATTTTGTCTGTGCCCGAGGGCGACGACAAGCCGCTCAAATACCCGGGTGTGTTTCAAATATCGGAAGCTATCATCCTTAACAAAGTGGACACGATGCCGGTGTTTAATTTTGACGAAGAAGCATTCCGCGCATCCGTTACACAGCTGAATCCGCAGGCGCCCGTTTTCCCCATTGCCGCCACAAAAGGCGAAGGCGTTGACGCTTGGGCATCGTGGCTGGCGGAGCGCATTCGTCAGGCATAACGGCCGAAGGAGGCATCTCCCATGGATATGAATCAAGTACACCAGGAATGCGTTTCCCAGTTGCGCGCATTCACCGAGTCAATTGGCTGCAAAGAAGTTATTGTTGGCTTGTCGGGCGGCCTTGATTCCTCCGTGACGGCAGCGCTGTGCGTGGATGCGTTCGGCGCTTCGCGTGTTCATGGCGTTTTGATGCCGGGTCCGTTTTCTTCCGATCACTCGCTTACCGATGCGCGCGATTTAGCGGAGCGTTTAGGCATTGAGACGCGCACGTTTTCAATCAAAGAGCCATTTCTCGCGTTTGAACAGGAGTTTCGTCAGGTGTATGGCGAAGAACTCGCAGGGCTTGCGGCGGAAAACTCCCAGGCGCGCTGCCGCATGATTGTTCTTATGGCGCTGTCTAACCAGTATGGTTGGATGGTGGTGAACACCGGTAACAAGAGCGAAGCGATGATGGGCTACTCCACGCTGTATGGCGATACGGCGGGCGCGTATGCGCCCCTTGGCGGCCTGTATAAAACGCACGTTTTCGAGCTGGCCGAATGGATGAACCAGCAAGCGCGGGCGGCGGGGCAGGTGGAACCTATTCCGCAACACGTGATTGATAAGCCGCCTTCGGCAGAGCTTTCCGCAGGTCAAGAAGATGAGAAGAGCCTGGGTGTAAGCTATAAGTTGCTTGACCAGATTCTTATTCGCTTGGTGGAGCGCGAAATGTCCGTGCAAGAAGTTGCCGCCGAAGGTTTCGATGCGGCTGAAGTGGAGCGTATCGAAAAGACGATGCGCAGCTATGCGTTCAAGCGCGCGCTTGAGCCGCCGTTTCCTTCCGCTGATTTTTACCGGTAGGGAAGAGCCGAGCCCTGGCATATTGCCAAGCACCGTCTTGTGCGGTACTTGCGATGGTCGCGGGCGTTCGCGTTCGGCGGCGGCTTCGATCTAAGGTTCGCGGCGGCTTGGTGCTCGGTTTGTGTTGCCAATTTTTTCGCCGTTTTCTTACATCTAAGTGACAAACAGATAGATTTCTTGAGTCATCCTTGAAACTAAACGTCATGGTGCTAATATGCAAACGTTATCTGATTAGCACTCGATATGACTGAGTGCTAAGAAACAAACAAATGCGTGCAACGCAGAAAGGATGGCTTCAAAATGACTTTGAAACCACTGGGTGATCGCGTGATCGTTAAGCGCGACGAGGTTGAGGACAAAACTGCTTCTGGTTTGTATCTGTCTCGCGAGTCCAAGGAAAAGCCTCAGACTGGCGTCGTAGTTGCTGTTGGCGAAGGCAAGCGCGACAAGGATGGCGCTTTGATTCCGATGCCGGTTAAAGTTGGCGACAAGGTTCTGTATGGCAAGTTCGGCGGCACGGAAGTGACCGTTGACGAGGAGGAACTGCTGATTGTTCGCGCCGAGGATATTTACGGCGTATTCGAGTAAGGTCCGCTCAACAAGAAACATCGGCGTTTGGAGCGGCACCTTGACTTTCAGAACCCAGTAAGCCCTCGCACGCGGCGCAATAGGCCGCTTAGCTCGGACTTCTGGAACCTTCAAGTCAATCTGCTCGCTCGAAACACCTCTTAACGTTGTCCAATTAATTGGAAAAGAAAGAAGAGAACTATGGCTAAAGATATTAAATTCGAAGCTGACGCTCGCAGCGGTTTGGCCGCAGGCGTTAGCAAGCTGGCAGCTGCCGTAAAAGTAACGCTTGGCCCCAAGGGTCGCTATGTTGCTCTGGAAAAGACTTACGGCGCTCCCCTTATCACGAACGATGGCGTGACCGTTGCTAAGGAAGTTGAGCTGGAAGATCCCATTGAGAACATGGGCGCTCAGCTGGTTCGCGAAGTCGCCGTTAAGACCAACGATGTTGCTGGTGACGGCACCACTACCGCAACGCTTCTGGCAGATGTCATTGTGACCGAGGGCCTGAAGAACGTGACCGCTGGTGCTGATGCTCTGAGCATCCGCCGTGGCATCCAGAAGGCAACCGACACGGTTGTCGAGGCTATCAAGGCCGATGCAACGCCTGTTTCCACGAAGGCTCAAATTGCCAACGTTGGTACCATTTCTGCTGGTGACCCCATTATTGGCGAGAAGATTGCCGAGGCCATGGAAGCCGTTGGCAAGGATGGCGCAATCTCCGTTGAAGAGAGCCAGACCTTCGGCTTCGATACCGAAATCGTTGAAGGCATGCAGTACGACCGCGGCTACATTTCTCCGTACATGGCAACCGATATGGAGCGCATGGAAGCTGTGTTGAAGGACCCCTTCATCATGGTTACCGACCAGAAGATCACCAACATTCAGGACATGGTGCCGCTGCTGGAGACCGTTATGCGTTCTGGCCGCCCGCTGTTCATTGTCGCTGAAGATGTTGAGGGCGAAGCACTTGCTACCATCCTGCTGAACCGTCTGCGTGGCACGCTGACCTGCGTTGCTATCAAGGCTCCGGGCTTCGGCGATCGTCGTAAACGCATCCTGGAAGACATTGCTGCCGTGACTGGCGCTCAGGTTATTGCCAAGGACTTTGGCATGACCGTGGCCGACGCCACCATCGAGGCAATGGGTACCGCAAAGACCGTCAAGGTTTCCAAGGATAACTGCCTGATTGTCGATGGCGCAGGTGACAAGGAAGTTATCAACGCTCGCATTGCTCAGATTCGCTCTGAAATCGATCACACTGATTCCGATTTCGACCGCGAGAAGCTGCAGGAGCGCCTGGCAAAGCTTTCTGGCGGCGTAGCCGTTCTGAAGGTGGGCGCTGCTACCGAGTCCGAGCTGAAGGAAACCAAGAGCCGCATTGAAGACGCTCTGCAGGCAACGCGCGCTGCTGTTGAAGAGGGCATTGTTGCTGGTGGCGGCGTTGCTCTGGTGAACGCTATCTCCGCGCTGGACGACTTGGAGGGCTCCGACAAGGATGAAGAAGTTGGTATCGCCATCATCCGCAAGGCCCTGGAGGCTCCGCTGCGCGCAATTGCGCAAAACGCTGGCTTCGAAGGCTCCGTTGTTGTTGACCGCGTGAAGAACATGGCTAAGGGCGAAGGCCTGAACTGCGCAAACGGTGAGTACGGCAACATGATTGAGATGGGCGTTTCCGACCCGGTCAAGGTTACCCGCACCGCACTGCAGTCCGCTGCATCCGTTGCGAGCCTGATTCTTATCACCGAGGCTACCATCAACGAGATCCCCAAGCAGGGTCCCGATTTGTCCGCACTGGCGGGCGGCGCTGCCGGCGGTATGGGCGGCGGCATGATGTAATCGCGCGCAAGCCGATTCATTTTTTAGTACCAGCTGCTTGATTGTGCGTAAACGAAAGGCGAGGCCTGCGGGCTTCGCCTTTCTTGCTGTTGGGGAGTGCTTCAGCGGAGCACCTGCGTATGTTGCTGCGGGTAGGCTGGAGCGTTTTATGCGAGCCGCATGGGGCCGCGGCGCGTGCGGCTGGAATGCTTGACACCTTCGTGTGCCCGTCCTTACCCTGTCCAATTGTTTGATTGTGGAAACTTTTAAGGAGATTCGCGTTTCGTTGGTCTTGCTTGAGCTTTACACGCAAATCGTTCTGCTAGAATGCATCTTATGGAAGAATTTATTGACATAGCTCTTGATGTGCTGGCCGATGCCGCTATCGATACTCTGAAACTCATCCCGTTTCTCTTTGTGACGTATCTCGTCATGGAATGGCTTGAGCACAAAACGGGAACAAAAACGCAGGAGGCGGTGCGCAAGGCGGGCGCGGCCGGTCCTGCCATCGGCGCTGTTCTGGGCGTGGTTCCCCAATGCGGTTTCTCTGCTGCTGCTTCTACGCTTTACGCGGGGCGCGTTATCACGTTGGGCACGTTGTTTGCAGTGTATCTATCCACGTCCGACGAGATGTTGCCCATTTTCATTGCCGAGCAAGCTCCTATGGGGACGATTGCCGGCGTTCTTGTTACAAAGCTGATCATTGGCATGGCCATGGGCTTCGTCATTGATTTCGCGGTGCGTCGTCGCAGTGCCGCACAGGAAGGCTTGCGCATCCATGAGCTCTGTCAGCGCGATCGTTGCGATTGCAGCCACAGCTGCCAGACGTGCACCGAGCATCCCGAAATGGTGTACGGGCATCACGATGATTGCGCGAAAGACTGCAATCACCAACATCATACGCACGATCACAGCCATGACCACGATTCTGGCGGCTGGTCGGGCATTATCCGCAGTGCGCTTAAACACACGCTTGAGGTAACCGTCTTCATTTTCGTTATCTCGCTTGCGCTCAATGCGGTTATCGAAGGGGTCGGCGAAGACGCGCTGGCCGCATTTGTGAGCCAAAATGAGGCGCTTTCGATTGTTTGTTCTGCGATTGTGGGCCTTATTCCGAATTGCGCGGCAAGTGTGGTTATTGCGCAGCTGTACCTTGAAGGCGTTTTGGGTTCGGGTGCTATGATTGCCGGACTTTTGGTTTCCGCTGGCGTGGGCCTTTTGGTGCTGGCGCGCGCAAACCGACCCGTATCGCGCACTGTTGCGATTATAGCGGGGCTGCTGGTCACGGGTATTGTTTGGGGTCTTCTGATAAGCTTGGTGGGCGTTACGTTCTAAAAGCTTCTCAAAAGCTTCAAAAGTCCGCGAAAAGTGTTTGACCTTGCGGGGTAAGCAGGTTACAATACATGCTTGCGTGTAGAACGGACCGTTAGCTCAGTTGGTAGAGCAGGGGACTTTTAATCCCAAGGTCCAGGGTTCGAGTCCCTGACGGTCCACCATTCACGTGCTTGGAGACTGGGGTATCGTCCAGCGGCAGGACTCTGGTTTTTGGTACCAGCTACCTAGGTTCGAATCCTGGTACCCCAGCCACAGAAACTTTCAGAGACGCTATCCATCGCCTTTCTTTCGACCTTACGTAGCCGAAGTACGCTACGGTCTCAAGACGGCGCGTCTAGCGCCTCTGAAAGCTTCTGCGAAGAAGCGGGGTTTGAGGTTGCTGTTTACGTAGCCGAAGTACGCTACGGTCTCGAGACAACCTCATCTAACGCCCCACAGAGCTTCTGAAGAGGCTAGTTTGCGAGATTTTCTCCTTCGGTGGTAAAACCGAAAGATCTCGCCTAAGGCGTGAGTCTTAGAGAATCATGGCACCGACAAGGCGGTGGCGCTCTTAGCAGCGCAAGTACCTGGCGGCTTCGTAAGGGAATACGAGAGCTGCGCGGCCTGACCGCACGCCTGACATGCAGGTAAAAAAGCCAACAAAAATTTGGTTTGTCGGTTCGTGCACTTTTTTCCAAAAAATACTGTACAAATAAATAATTCTTTGCTATCATTCATCTTCGCGTTAAAGGCAGTTTTGGTTAGAGGAGAACTTTTGGCCAAAGAAGATGTTATCGAACTCGAAGGCACCGTTCTTGAGGCGCTACCGAACGCTATGTTCCAGGTAGAACTTGAGAATGGTCACAAAATCCTGGCCCACATCTCTGGCAAGATGCGTATGCACTACATTAAGATCTTGCCCGGTGATAAGGTCACGGTTGAGCTCTCGGTTTATGACCTGAACCGTGGGCGCATCACTTACCGTTTTAAGTAGTTCGAGGCGGTACGCAGTCTGTGCAGTCGGGACAACTGTGCAGGCTTTTTGCGCGTAAGTCCCAAGGCAAGCCAGCCACTTGTCTTGATCGTAAGCAAATAAACACCAGCGGCTGGGTGTGAAGATAAAGTAGTTCACATTACCGAAAGGAAGACAAAATGAAGGTACGTCCTTCGGTCAAGAAAATGTGCGACAAGTGCAAAATCATCCGTCGTCATGGCAAAGTTCTTGTGATTTGCGAAAACCCGCGTCACAAGCAGCGTCAGGGCTAGGAAGAGAGAGGGGACGATAATTATGGCACGTCTTGTTGGTGTCGACCTTCCTCGCGATAAGCGCATTGAGGTCGCCTTGACCTACATCTACGGCATTGGCCTGACCACTTCTAAGAAAATTCTTGCGGAGACCGGCGTTAACCCCGACACCCGCACCAACGATCTTACTGAAGAGGATTTGGGCAAACTGCGTGACTACATTCAGGCTAACGTTAAGACGGAGGGTGACCTTCATCGTGAAGTTAGCATGAACGTAAAGCGCCTCATGGAAATTGGTTGCTACCGTGGCCTTCGCCATCGTAAGGGCCTGCCCGTTCGCGGTCAGCGCACCCATACGAATGCTCGTACCCGCAAGGGACCGAAGCGTCAAATCGGTGGCAAGAAGAAGTAAGGGGTAGTCAGTCGTGGCAACTAAGAAAAATCTTCGTGCACGCGTAAAGCGTTCAGAGCGCAAGAACATTGCTGTTGGCGCTGCACACATCAAGTCTACCTTCAACAACACCATCGTTACCATCACCGATCCGCAGGGCAACGTTATCTCCTGGAATTCCGCTGGTACCGTAGGTTTCAAGGGTTCTCGTAAGTCTACCCCGTTTGCTGCCCAGATGGCTGCAGAGCAGGCTGCGAAGACTGCTATGGAGCACGGTCTGCGCAAGGTTGCTGTTTACGTCAAGGGCCCTGGCTCTGGTCGTGAAACCGCTATCCGTTCTTTGCAGGCTGCTGGTCTGGAAGTTTCCAGCATTCAGGATTGCACGCCCATTCCGCACAACGGTTGCCGTCCGCGCAAGCGTCGTCGCGTGTAGTTGAAAGGATTAGCTAAATTATGGCTCGTTACACTGGAGCGGATTGCCGTTTGTGCCGCCGTGAAGGCGCGAAGCTCTTCCTGAAGGGCGATCGTTGCTTTACGGAAAAGTGCGCAATCGAGCGCCGCAATTATGCGCCAGGTGAAGCTGGCAAAAAGCGCGTGAAGGAATCCGAGTACCGTATGCAGCTTCGTGAGAAGCAGAAGACCAAGCGTATCTACGGTATCCTGGAGAAGCAATTCCGCGGTTATTACGATATGGCTAACCGTCAGGAAGGCGTTACGGGTGAGAACCTGCTTCGCATTCTGGAAAGCCGTTTGGACAACGTTGTTTATCGTCTGGGCTTTGCCAAGTCTCGCGCAGAAGCTCGTCAGCAGGTTCGTCACGGTCACATCACTGTGAACGGCCGCCGCGTTGACATTCCTTCTTTCCGCGTGCGTCCTGGTGATTTGGTTGCTGTTGCTCCCAAGGCCAAGGAAATGGTTGTTATCCAGAGCGCTCTGATTTCCAATGAGCGCACTTCGGTGCCTGCTTGGCTCGAGGTTGACATCGAGAAGCTGCAGGGCAGCGTTCTGTCCTTGCCGCAGCGCGATCAGATCGATCTGGACATTCGCGAGCAGCTCATCGTCGAACTTTACTCGAAGTAATAACCGCAGCAGCATAGCAAGGAGGCTCATATAACATGACAGAGTTCATGAGGCCGACGGTAACAATTGAAGAGGTAAACGACACAGTAGCTCGTTACATCGTGGAACCGCTTGAGCGTGGCTATGGCTATACACTGGGTAACTGCATGCGTCGCGTGCTGTTGTCTTCCTTGAATGGTGCGAAAGCAACTGCTATTCAAATCGAAGGCGTTCAACACGAGTTCACCACTGCAGAAGGCGTTGTTGAAGACATCACCGACATTGTACTCAATGTTAAGGGTCTGGTCTTCTCTGCTCTCAACGATGACGTTGAGTCTGCTGTTGCGTATGTAACTGCTGAGGGTCCCTGCACGGTGACCGGTGCGGACATTTCTGTTCCCACCGAGTTCACCCTGGTCAACCCCGAGCATGTGATTGCGACGGTAGCCGATGGCGGTATCCTGAACATGGCTATCCGCATTGGCGTTGGTCGCGGTTATGTTTCCGCAGAGCGCAACAAGCGCGATGAGGACCGCATTGGAACTATTCCCGTTGATTCGCTGTACTCTCCGGTACGTCGTTGCACGATGAACGTCGAGGACACTCGCGTTGGTCAGCGCACCGACTACGACAGGCTGGTGCTTGAGGTGGAGACCGATGGCAGCATGAATCCGACGGATGCTGTGTGTCGCGCTGCGAACATTATCAATCAGTACATGGGTGCTTTCTTGAGCCTGACCAGCCTTCCCGAAGGCGAAGAGGGCGAAGTTGCTTCGATTTTTGCTCCTGAGGGTCAGGAATCGAACGTCGAGCTGGACAAGCGTATTGAGGATCTGGACCTTTCCGTTCGTTCCTACAACTGCTTGAAGCGCGCGGGCATCCACTCTGTGCGTCAGCTGGTTGAATACTCCGAGAACGATTTGCTGAACATCAGGAACTTTGGTACGAAGTCCATTGAAGAAGTGAAGGATAAGCTCATTTCCATGGACCTCAACTTGAAGCAATAGGAGATATCCATGAGACACTACAAGAAAGGGCGCAAGCTCGGCACCGACTGGAGCCACACCAAGGCAATGAAGCGCAGCTTGGTGAAGTCTCTCTTCCAGAACGATCGCATTAAGACCGTTGAAGAGCGCGCCAAGGAAATCCGCCCCGATGTCGACAAGATCATCACCTGGGCAAAGAAGGGCGACCTTCATTCTCGTCGTCTGGCTATCGCTGCCTTGGGCAACGACAAAGAGCTCGTGCGCGAGATTTTTGAGAAGGTTGAGCAGGGCATGTTCGCCGACCGTCAAGGTGGTTACACCCGCATCATGAAGCTTGGTTACCGCAAGGGCGACAATGCTTCCATGGTTATCATGGAGCTTTGCACCGATCCGGTTGCTAAGAAGGAAGAGAAGGCTGCTCCCGCCAAGAAGGCTGCTCCGAAGAAGGTTGTCGAAGAGGCACCTGCCGAGGAAGAGAACGTAGCAGAAGTTGCTGCCGAGCCTGTTGAAGAGGTTGTCGAAGAAGTAGCCAAGGAAGTAGTTGAAGAAGAGAAGGCAGAAGCTGCCGAGGAAAAGTAATTCGCTGAGTAAGTGAATCCTTCCAACTCTTTTGAAATGCTTTGAAAGGCAGGACGAAGTCCCTTTGGGGGCAACGTCCTGCTTTTTTTGTGCAAGTATGCGCGGTTGGGTGCTCGGCGCTGTTGGAACATGCTCTGTTTTAGGTTTGCTCTGGTCTGGAGCAAGTTGAAATGCTCACTTTGCTTCCTGCCGTGCTCGATATGTGCGCAGGTGTGCTTGTTTCCTGCAGCAGCGCGCCCATAGAGCGCTCATAGAGTAAAATGCTGCCTTGTGAATATAACGCTGAAAACATATTACGCAGGAAACTCCGTGATTCATCGCATGGATGTGCGTTTGAAGATTGTCCTGCTTGCCCTTGCTACGATAGGCATTTTTTGGGTGGGAACGCTTGCGGGAATGCTTGTTTGTGGGGTGCTGCTATTGCTTCTGCTGGCGCTTTCACATGTTCCTTCTCATGCCTATTGCGCGTTTTTGCCTGCTTCGCTGGTGTTCATGCTGTTTCCCGTGCTGTTCAACGGTTTTTCGCTTGATGTATATGCAACACAAGATGCGCTGTTCGCGTATTATGGTGTTGCCGACGATTGGCTGGCAGGCGCCAATCCTATTGCGCTGCTAGGCACGTTTGGCGTTGTTCCTGCAGGTCTCGTGCACGGTGCTGTTTTGGGCCTGCGTATCTTCGTCCTAATCTACCTGAGCCTTCTTTTTACGTTTACCACGCCGGCTAATGCGGTGGTCGATGCTATTTCGTGGTTTCTGGCGCCCTTGGTTCGCCTGGGCGTTCCGGTGCGTGATGTTTCGCTCGTGTTTTCGCTGGTGCTTCGCTTTATTCCCGTAATAGCGCAGGAGTTCAACACCGTTGCCGCAGCTCATCGGAGCAGGGGCGCGCAGTTGGACGATGGGCCGTTGCTTGAGCGAATGAAAGCGTGGGGTGGGGTGTTCATTCCGCTTTTTGTGCGTCTGTTTCATCAGGCGGACGTGCTGGGGTGCGCCATGGATGCTCGCTGTTACGGCGCCCCGCGCCCCCAGGTGAAAAAGTGAAGGTGTCCTTACCGCATTGTTGACAAATTACCCCACCTTTTGTCAACAATTTTAGCTTTTCCGACGGTTTGCCGTCGCGCGAATTCCCTGTTGTTGAAAAATGGCTCCCTAATTCGAAGTTGATGCAGGTTGGAAGTAGGTCACGGGTGCGAATTGGGCATTTTTTCTGTCAAGTGTTGTGCTTGCGAAATGTGGATTTTATAAAGCACCAGCTCAGAACAATGCTTTGTTGAGATGAATTATACAGTTGAGCCAATGTCGAGGCTGAGACCTACTTCCAACCTATCGCAACTTCGAATTTCGACCGCAAAATTCAACAACATGAATTCAGTTGCGTGCTTGCAGAGGCGGCAAGGGATTCGCCGAACGGACTCCGCTTGAATAATGCTTCTTCGGGCTTGTGATTCGCCCAGCTTATCCAAAGCGTCGCACGTTGACTCACGCCCTTACCGCCGTCTTTCCCTGCCGGAATTGCGCGGGGCGACTCCTTCGCCTGTATCTTCTTTTACCTAGGAAAATGTTCTCAAAGCGGCTCGCGGATTCGCGTGGTGTTACAATAAAGAGCGTGTCATTAAAACCAATCCTGTAAGGAGGATGTAATGGGCGTCATTATTGATGTGTATGGTCGTGAGATTCTTGACTCGCGCGGCAACCCTACCGTTGAGGTCGAGGTCGTTTTGGACGACGGCTCCATGGGTCGCGCGGCTGTGCCATCGGGTGCTTCTACCGGCGCTTTCGAGGCCGTTGAGCTGCGTGACGGCGACAAGGATCGCTACCTGGGCAAAGGCACGCTTGATGCCGTTGACCACGTGAACACCGAAATTGCCGAGGCGCTGTATGGCTTCGATTCCGAAGACCAGCGCGGCATTGACTACGCTCTGCTTGAGGTTGATGGAACGGACAATAAGGGCGCTTTGGGTGCGAACGCTATCTTGGGTGCATCGCTTGCTGTTGCACGCGCTACGGCCGATTCCCTGCAGGTTCCGCTGTACAAGTACGTGGGCGGCGCAAACGCGCACATTCTGCCCACGCCCATGATGAACATCCTGAACGGTGGCGTGCATGCCGACAACAACGTTGACTTCCAGGAATTCATGATTATGCCGGTGGGTGCTCCCACGTTCCGCGAGGCGCTGCGCTGGTGTGCTGAGATTTACCACACGCTGAAGAAGGTTCTGCACGATGCTGGCCTGGGCGGCGGCGTTGGCGATGAAGGCGGCTTTGCTCCGAACCTGAAGACGAACGAAGAGCCGTTGAAGTACATTGTTGAGGCGTGCGAGAAGGCGGGCTACAAGCCAGGTTCCGACATTATGTTCGCCATGGATCCCGCTTCCACTGAGTACTACGATGCCGAGCGCCAGATGTACGTTTTGGCTGGCGAAGGCGTTGAATACACGCGCGAGCAGATGGTTGATTACTGGGAAGCGCTGGTCAACAAGTACCCGATCATCTCCATTGAAGACGGCATGGCCGAAGAAGACTGGGAAGGCTGGAAGATGCTGACCGATCGCATTGGCGACCGTGTGCAGCTGGTGGGTGACGACTTGTTCGTTACGAATTCCAAGCGCCTGGCCAAGGGCATTGAGCTGGGTTGCGCAAACGCCATTCTGATCAAGGTAAACCAGATTGGTTCGCTCACGGAAACGCTCGAGGCAATTGAGATGGCAAAGCAGGCGGGCTACGCGTGCGTCATGAGTCATCGTTCCGGCGAAACGGAAGACACCACCATCGCCGACCTTTCCGTTGCATGCAACACCGGTCAGATCAAGACGGGCGCTCCGTGCCGCTCCGACCGCGTTGCCAAGTACAACCAGCTTCTTCGCATCGAGGAAGAACTGGGCGACTCCGCGCAGTACGCCGGTATGAAGGCGTTCTACAACATCAAGCGATAGGCAAGGTGCACTATGTCTGTGGAAAAACCCACATTTGCGATTGTGACCTGCTCTGATACGCGCAGCATGAAGCAGGATACGGCAGGAGCGGCCCTGGAAGCGCTTATTGCCGAGAAGGGTTGGGAGTGCTTGAGCCACGTTGTGGTGAAGGACGATCGTGCGGCAATTTCCGCCGAAATTGTACGCGGCGCCGATGAGCTGCATGCCGATATTGTTTTGACCTGCGGCGGAAGCGGTCTTTCCCTGCGCGATGTTACGCCCGAGGCAACGGCCGACGTTTGCGAGCGCAATGTTCCCGGCATTGCCGAGGCCATGCGTGCGTACAGCCTGCAAATCACGCCGAACGCCATGCTTTCGCGCGCCGTTTGCATGCAGCGCGGTAGCTGCATTGTGATCAATCTGCCGGGCAGCGAGAAAGCCGCCCGCGAGAATTGGGCAGGTATCGAAGGCGTTTTGCCTCACGCCGTGAAGATGATGGCGGGCGGCGGACATTAGTGTCCAAAGCAAGCCGAAAACATCGGAATGCGGCTGCTGCTCGTAAAATGCCGCAGCGCTCGCAAGAAAACGCGCCGCAACAGGCGCGCTCAGAGGAGACGTGTACACAAGAGCCCGTTGCAAAAGCAGCGGGCTCTGCGCGTGTCGAAGGGTGCAGTGCTGGAGCTCCCGCTGCGGGTCGCGCCGTTGGTTGCGGTGGTGGCAACGCTCGCGGTGGCAGTACCGCTTCCTGCGCCGATGCCTTTGCTGCCGGCGGGCGCGCCGCAGATCGGCGCTATAGCGGTGCCGCTTGCGCCGACGCTTTCGCCCGCAGCGGGATTGCGTCTGCGGATCCTCAAGAAACATGCACGAACAAAAAGCTCGACCAGAAAGGAAAGTCAGTGGAAGAGCTCATAAATGGCTTCACGGGTTTTGCTAAGAAAAACACCATGTCAAGCGCGCGCCTTCCCCATAAAGAGGAATCGCCGTCGCAGGAAACCGGGGGTCATTTGACATTCGATCCCGAAAAATTGGCAGAGATTGAGCCTATTGATAGGCGCTGGTCGTGGCTGGAAATCGATTTGAACGCGATTCGCAATAACGTGCGTGTGAGCAAGAATCAAATTGGGTACAACTGTCGTTTGTGCGCGGTGGTCAAAGCCGATGCATACGGTCACGGTGCGATTCGCGTGGCAAAAACGGCATTGAATTCGGGTGCTGAATATTTGGCGGTTGCAACGGTGCAAGAAGGCATTGAGTTGCGTGAAGCCCTGATCAACGCACCGATTCTTCTTTTGTGCGAGCCACCGAAAACAGCCATTCCGCTGCTTTTGGGTTACAAGATTATGCCGAGCATTTATTCGCCCGATTTCGCCATTGAATATGCCGAGGCCGCGAACGCATATGGCGTTACGGCGCCGTATCATCTGGCCATTAATACGGGCATGAATCGTATTGGCGTCCGGTATGACCAGGTCGTTGAGTTTTTGCGCAACGTGAGCTTTCATGCGCAGCTTGAACTGAAGGGCATCTTCACGCATTTTGCCACGGCGGATTGCGCGGAAACGTTCGATTTTGAGATTCAGGCGCGCCGTTTCGTGGATGCCGTGAATGCGATTCAGGCGTCTGGCTTTGATCCGGGCATTGTCCATTGCGCGAATTCGGCCGCACTGCTGCGTTATCCCAACGTGCATTTCGACATGGCGCGTTTGGGCATTTCGCTGTACGGCTATCATCCTTGTGTGGAGACGCGCGGGTTCTACGACCTTCAGCCGGCGATGAGCGTGCATGCGCGCATTACGGACACGCGCACGCTGGGGATAAACGACGGCGTGAGCTACGGCCTGCATTATCGCAGCAACGGCGGTTCGCATATCTGCACGCTTCCTTTAGGGTACGCCGATGGTTTTAATCGCCTTCTATCAGGTAAAACGAGTGTGATTTTCGAAGGTCGCCTGCATCCGCAGGTGGGTAACATTTGCATGGATCAGTGCATGTTCGAGTATCTTCCGCTGCGCCGGGAAGTCAATCCTCGTTTGCCTCAGGTTGGCGATGAGGTGCTGCTGGTGGGCAAGCAGGGCGATGCCGAGGTCACTATTGACTGGATGGCGCAGGAGTGCGGCACCATTCCGCACGAGATAACCATTGGACTGAGCCATCGCATGCCGCGTTTGTACGTGTAGGCTGCGAACTGCGTAGACGGGGTCTGGCGCGAGCTGCAGGGCCCTGGGCGAGAGCTGCGAAGGCGCGGACAACAAATGACGAAGAGTGAAACGAATGTAACAAGCAAGGTGGCGTAAATGAGCAAGCCCCATATTCCTTTGGAGACAATTCGCGAGCAAGTGTGCGCATGTCATGCATGCCCGCTTGCCGATGGCCGCACACAAACGGTGTTTGGTGTGGGAAATCCGCAAGCGCGCGTCATGCTGATTGGCGAAGCTCCTGGTAAGAACGAAGATTTGCAGGGCGAGCCGTTTGTGGGAGCGGCAGGTAAGAACCTGAATGCCATGCTGGAAATTGCCGGTTTGACGCGCGATGACATCTATATTGCCAACGTGCTTAAGTGCCGTCCTCCCAGCAATCGCGATCCGCGTCCGGAAGAAATCGAGCTCTGCACGCCGTTTTTGCGTGAGCAGACGCGCACCATCGACCCCGAGTTTATTGTGACGCTGGGTAACTTCGCCACGAAATTCATCTTGAAAACCGATGTTGGCATTACGCATTTGCACGGCAAGCTTCAGCATGCGGGGAAGTTCAAGGTGTTTCCCATCTATCATCCCGCTGCGGCGATTTACGATAGAACGAAACAGTCAGCACTTGAGCAGGATTTTGCTACTTTGGGCGAATTACTGCGCCAAGAGCGATAAACTTGCGCATGTTGCAATGGGGCGCTGTAGCGACCGTTGGTGCTTCTGCTGCTTCCCCTGTTGCTTCGTTTTGATTCATTGCGTCTATCTGCGCTTTTGGAGGTTTTCATGGAACAGTTCGATGCCGTTGCTTACATAAACACGCCGCGCTGGCAAACGGTGAATCTGGGGCTTGATCGCACGCGTCTTCTTATGGGGAAGCTGGGAAATCCGCAAGATCAGCTGAAGTTTGTGCATGTTGCAGGAACGAATGGCAAAGGTTCGGCCTGCGTTTATACGGCGCGTATCCTACAAGCGGCTGGTTATACGACGGGCATGTTCACCAGCCCTTACATTGAGACGTTCGAGGAGCGCATCCAGGTGAACGGTCAGCTTATCTCCATGGACGAGTTGACCAAAGTAACGCTTGACGTGAAAGAAAAAGCTGAAGAGGTCGAGCGCGAAACGGGTGAGCATCCTACGGAGTTCGAGCTGATGACGGCTGTTGCGCTGTGCCATTTTGCGCGTTGCAACTGCGATATTGTGGTTTTGGAAGTGGGCCTGGGCGGTCGTCTTGACTCCACGAATATCATAGACGCGCCTGAAGTGTGCGCCATTGCGCGCATCGGACTTGACCACACCGCTCTTCTGGGTGATACGTTGGCGCAGGTCGCAGGAGAAAAAGCGGGAATTATCAAACAGGGCTCTACGGTGGTGAGCTATCCGCAAGACCCCGAGGCTGCTGCCGTTGTTGCGCAGGCTGCTGCCCAAGTGGGCTCGCCGGTTGTGCAGCCTGACTTCTCGCGGCTGAGCACGGGAAATACCGCTCTTGTGCCTGATGAGGACGGTAGCGAGTTGATTGTTCGCACGTTCTCTTACGGCGAATACCAGGATTTGCATACAGCGCTTTTGGGCGAGTACCAGCCAGGAAATGCAGCGTTCGCCATTGAGATTGTTCGCGCACTGCAGCAGCGCGGTTGGAGCATTTCGCCAGAACACGTTCGCGCTGGTATCCAGGCCGCTCGTTGGCCAGGGCGTTTCGAGGTGTTCCCGCATGTGCCCGGTACGCCGTGGGTAGTGGTTGATGGCGGGCATAATCCGCAAGGCATTGAGGCGCTTCGTCGTACGTGCGAAGACGTTTTCCCTGGTAAGGCGCCTTGGGTGGTACTCAGTCTGCTTGCGGATAAAGATTACGATTCCATGACCGAGACGCTTGCGGATTTTGCGCAGGGCTTTGTTGCCATGACGCCGCCAAACCTGCGTGCGCTTCCCGCAGCGGATCTAGCTGCGGTTTTGCGCCAGAAGTGTGCTGCTTGCGGACGTGCGGACGTGCCAGTGGTAGAGGCGCAAAGTTTCGAGGACGCACGTGATAAGGCCAGGGAGCTTGCCGGCCCCGATGACTTGATTGTTGTTTCGGGCAGCCTGTACTCCGTTTCTTCTGCTAAAAAGGCGTTTCGCGCGTAGTTTTGTGGCATGTTGTCGTTTTTTCGTCCCGAATGCGCAAAATATGACGGTACGGGGTAGGTGAGGAGCGGTTGTCCGTGCGTTTCGCTGTTAGACGATTTTCGCGACCTGGGGTTTTGCAGGGCGATGCCTGCTTAAGCGGCTTCAAATGGCGTTGATCATGTTTTCGACCTGCCCCGTACCGTCATATTTTGCACATTTACTTCGATTTTTCGACAACATGCCTTTCGTGGACGGCTTGATTGTTTTTCGCAGCGTACTTTGCGGCGTTCGCGCGGTTCCATACGGCATCTATGGGCTTTTTTATGTGCAGAGCAAGGTTATACGGCTCGCGTGTGTGGGTATCGGGTATACTATGAGAGCATTTGACTGAGAGTATTTCGAATGGGCTTGAACGGCGCCATGCCTCGAACCTGGTCAGGTCCGGAAGGAAGCAGCCATAAGGACCTCTGACGAGCGTTCAAGCCTACTCGCAATACTCTCTTTCCGTTTAGGGCGGCGCGCTCCATACTCCTTGCATCGAGCCTCACGTACGTCCAGTACGCCGCAGCTCTCGCGCGGGCGGATCGCATCCGCCCTAAACGGAAAGGTCCGATGGTCGGGCGAGGCGGCGCTTTTGTGCTCCCCCACGACCTCGTTCTGCTGGAATGTTTTCTCCGAAAGGCATTATGGGTATCATAGAGTTCTTCATAAACCTGCTGAAAGACCCTCGTGGTTTTATTGCGAGCTGGATTGTTGCTTTAGGTCCCATTTGGGTGTATTCGCCGCTTTTCCTGATTGTGTTCGTGGAAACGGGCCTGGTGTTTTTCCCATTTTTGCCTGGTGATTCGCTTCTTTTTGCGGCGGGTGTTTTTTCCGCCGAGGGCGGCGGCCTGCATTTGGGCACCACGCTTATCGTGTTCTATGTTGCTGCTATTTTGGGCAATACGTCCAATTATTGGATTGCGCGCTTCTTCGGTAAGCGCATCATCGATTCCGGCAAAGTAAAGGCGCTTACGCCTGAGCGCATGGCAAAGCTCGATAGCTTCTTCGAGCGCTTTGGCGGTCTGACCATTGTCATCACGCGTTTTATGCCGTTTTTCCGCACGTTTGCCCCGTTCATCGCGGGTACGGGCCACATGAATTTCGGTAAGTTCACGTTGTATAATTCCATCGGCGGCATTGCATGGGTGAGCCTTTTCGTGCTGGTGGGATACTTCTTCGGCGGCGTTCCGTTTGTTCAGCAGCATTTCGAAGTCATTGTGCTGGGCATTGTGGGCGTCTCGGTGCTTCCTGCCGTTATTGGCGCGGTGAAGGCGGCGCTTGCTGCACGTAAAGGCGCGGCCGCCAAGGACGCCGAAGGCTCGCAGGATACGGGCGCGCAAAACTAGGGGATACTATGGCCGAAGCTCTGTATCGCAAATATCGCCCTCAGGTTTTTTCAGAGGTTGTGGGTCAAGATCATATTGAACGCACCATAAAAAACGCCATTGACCAGGACAAACTGAGTCATGCGTATCTTTTTTGCGGCCCGCGCGGAACGGGCAAAACCACCACGGCGCGACTTTTGGCGAAGGCTCTGCTGTGCGATAACGGCCCTACGTCGAACCCCGATGGAACCTGCACAAGCTGTCAGGAAATCGCTCAGGGCGAGCATCCCGATGTCTACGAACTTGACGCCGCGAGCCGCACGGGCGTAGAAAACGTGCGCGAAGAAATTATCAGCCGCGTGCAATTTGCCCCCACGCGCGGCAAATACAAGGTGTACATCATCGACGAAGTTCACATGCTTTCGGTGGCGGCGTTTAACGCGCTGCTGAAAACCTTGGAAGAACCCCCTGGTCATGTGGTGTTCATTCTGTGTACCACGGATCCGCAGAAAGTTCCCGAGACCATTTTGTCGCGTTGTCAGCGTTTCGATTTTCGTCGCATTGACAACCAGGGAATGACCGATCGTTTGGCGGAGATTTGCCAGGCGGAAGGCGTTGAGTTCGAGCGCGAGGCGCTTGAGATTATCACCGGCGGATCCGATGGCGGCTTGCGCAATGCGCTGACTGCCCTTGAGCAGGCTATTGCGTTTGGCGAAGGGTCCGTGTCGGTTGCCGTTGTGCAGCAGCTGGGCGGCACACAGGCGGCGTGCGATTTGACGGCCGCTGTTGACGCGCTGGCCAAGCGCGATATTGCGGCGGCATTCATGTGGGTTGACTCGTTTGCGCAGACGGGCGGCGATTTCGCGCGTTTGACGGCGGATTTGGCGCAGCGCGTGCGTGATATGTATTTCCTTGCGATGGCTGGCGCTAAGGCACCGCTTTCGGTAGCGGACGAAATGCGTCCGCAAATCATTGACCAGGCAAAACGTTTTGCTCCCGACCGTTTGACATACATGCTGGAAACGCTCGGTGACGTGATGGTGCAGCTGAAGCAGGCAACGAATGCGCGTCTGTGCTTTGAGATCGCGCTTACGAAGATTTGTCATCCCGCAAGCGATGTGACGCTTGAGTCTTTGGCGGAGCGCGTGGAAGCGCTGGAGCAGCGTCCGGTGGCGGCTGTCGCGGCTGGTGAGGCGGGGGCTGCATTGGCGGCGGGCTCTGTGACGGCTGCGGCTGTGGCTCAAGCGGCGTCCCCGGTCGAGCAGCCGGCGTCCCAGGTTCCGGCGACTGTGCGTGTTGAGACACGACCTGCGGTTCCGACGACAGCAGCTCCCATTGCTTCGTCGCAGGCGGCGGTAGCTGAATCGCGTCCTGCGGCGGCGACCCAGGTGACTCCTGAGGCCAGACCCGCCGAGGCCAACGTGTCCCAAGTGGTTGAGCCTAGGTTGGAAGAGCGCAAACCTGCCGTTCAGGGTGCAGCTCCAACAGCTTCGTCTGCGATGTCTCCTGCTGTCGCTCCTGCAGCTGCTGCCACGGCCGCTTCTGTGCCTGCACCTGCGGTTTCGTCGGGCAACCATGTGCCTGTTGCAACGGCGGAAAAGCTCGAAGGCTTCGCAAACCCTGCGGTGGTGCAGCGCATGTGGAAACGTGCTTTCGCGGAAATCAAACGCGAACGGCCGACGTACACCTCGCTGCTTATGAGCGCTCATGTATCTTTCAATCAGGCGAAAGGTTCGCTTGATATCGTGTTTCGGCAGAGCTGTGCGCATGCGTTGACCATGCTGCAAAAGCCCGATGCGCTGGAATATTTGCGGCAGGCCGTTTCGCGCGCTGCGGGTGCCGATGTTCCCGTTGTTGTGTTGGCGGAAGGTGCAGCGACATCCGTTGCAAGTGCTTCCGCGGCAACCGTTACAGGTGCCGCTACGGCAACCCCTGCAGCGGCTTCTGATTCTGTGGAAGCGGAGCAATCGGCGGCATCGTCCGAGGTCAGTCGCGAATCCGAATTCCTTTCGAGCATAACACGGACCACGCGCGGTACGGCTGGCGCTGCACGAAAAGCGGAGCCGGTACAACAAGCACCGGCAACGGAGGCAGCGGCGTCGGCCCCTGAAGCAGAGGAAAAACCCGACGCGATGACGCAGGCAACGCCGGGGTGGTCGCCCGATGGAGCAACGCCGGGTGCCGAAGAGCACGTGCACGCGAAAGAGGAATCGTACGCGTACGAGGAAGTGCCGTTGGATGCGTACAGCGGCTTCGATTCGTACGGCTGGGAAGACGAACCGCCCTTCGATGAGGACGAACCGCCTGCTCAGAAGCGAGAAACGGCAGCTGGCATAGCAGCGCAGCCTGCGCCCGAGCTTGCAGCGGCAGCCCCGGCGGCAACGCCTGCAGCGGCCAGCCAGCCTGCGAAGCAAGAAGTTCCGCCTTGGGAAGACGACCCCTTCGCCATTCCTGAAGACGATGGCCCGACGATCGGCCTTGAGGAATTCCAGCAGATGTTGACCTCGAGTTTCGGCGAGGGCGTGGTTGTGCAAGAAGCGTAAAACTCCGATTGCGTGCGGATAAGCGCAAGGCGGCTTCCGATACGCAACGGCAAAAAGAGAAAGAAAGCGGCGCGTTGAAGCGCCCTACTTGATAGGAGAAAACTCATGGATATGAAGAAAATGATGAAACAGGCGCAGAAAATGCAGCGTGACCTGGCCACTGCTCAGGAAGAAATCAAGTCGATGGAGTTTGAAGCGTCCGCGGGCGGCGGCATGGTGAAGGCTGTTGCCGCAGGTGATGGCTCCGTGAAGTCGCTGGAGATTGCTCCCGATGCCGTTGACCCTGAAGACGTGGAAATGCTTCAGGACATGGTTATTGCTGCGGTGAACGAGGCGCTGCGCGGTGTTGCCGAGATGGGCAATCAACGCATGAGCTCGGTAACGGGCGGCATGGGCAATATGGGTCTGCCGTTCTAGGCGCACCATTGAGCCTGTTCAAACGGATAAAATCACGACACTGCAATTCGCAGATTCGCTAAGGTCTTCGCTGAATTATGTTCGCTGCTCCCGCTATACAAACCCTGCTCGACGAGCTTGAGCGGCTTCCGGGTATTGGCCCGAAGTCTGCCCAGCGCATAGCGTATTGGATTCTGAACACCGATTACGATACCGCCATGCGCTTGTCTCAGGCCATTGTAGAAGTGAAGGACACGGTGCATTTTTGCCCGCGTTGCTTCAACTATGCGCAAGGTGATGAGTGCGAAATTTGTTCGTCGTCCAAGCGTGACCAGGGACTTTTGTGCGTGGTCGAAGAGCCGCGCGACATTCCGCCCATCGAGCGCACGGGCGTTTTCTTCGGGCGCTACCATGTGCTGGGCGGGGCGCTTTCTCCCATGGAGGGCATTGGGCCCGACCAGCTGCATATTGCGGCGCTTATGCGCCGTCTTGCGGAAGAAGATGTCCGCGAAGTGGTGCTGGCCACGAATCCGAATGTGGAAGGCGAAACCACGGCAACATATTTGGCGCGCTTGATCAAGCCGCTTGACATCAAGGTTTCGCGCCTCGCCAGCGGCTTGCCTGTTGGTGGCGACTTGGAGTACGCCGATGAAGTGACGCTTGGCCGCGCCTTGGAGCAGCGCCGCGTTTTGTAGCGCCGGACTGCGGTAATTGTGTGGTCGCTTTGGTCGCGCCGTTGCGGCTGCTGCCCTGGTCGCGCCATCATCGCATCAACGCAGGGAATCTGCCAGCTTCCAACTCAAATTAATTCCAATCAAAAAGCGAGAGATGACTTCTGTTGTCCCTCGCTTTTTCGCGTTGTCCGGTTTCGTAATAAACGCAGACAGCGCCTCGGGGAGGGGTCCAGGGCGCTGTCTGTAGGACGGAAACCGTCTTTATTTAGTTTTGTTTTGGCGTCATACCAGGTCAATCGTTTGCTGACACGATGTCGATTGCGATTGCTCGCAGGCACTTCGCTTGCCGGCAAAGTGCCTGCTCATGTGGCGCGGCGCCAGGGCAATGCACTGCAAGTCCGCTCGTAAGTCGAAGTCGCTATTCGGCGGCCTCTTCGCGACGAGCGATGGCCTTCTCGTAATCCTTCGTACCTACGAACACTTCGTGCTTGTACGGGTTCACGCCCAGCTTCTTCGCGCGGTAGATTACGTAGCTCACGGCGGCGATGTTCGCGATCAGGGCAATTACCGAGATAACCAGGTTCACATCGGGGTTGTTCACGGACTGCACGGCAAACACGGAGTCGTTCGCAAACATGGGCACGACCTGGCAGAACATACACCACAGGCTCAGGGTGAAGGCGCGGTTCTGAATCCAGCCGCCCTTGTTCCACAGCAAGCCGGCAACGGTTGGGGCCAAAAGCAGCGCCAGGCCGCAGTACCAAGAGTGCGTGGGCAGGCAGTTGTACGTGTAGCAGAAGTTCCAAAGGTCGTAGCTGATAATAAACACCCAGGTCATGTCGGGCCACAGCATGTCGTGCTTCTTCTTGGACGTGTAAATGCCCCACCAACCGGTCATGACAAAAATGTTCAGAATGCCGGCGATGCCGTTAAATACGTTGTGCATGCCGCCGTATAGAAGCACGCCTTCTGAAGAGACCCAAGTCGTACCGAACGCGCGGATGGCGCTTTCAAAGTCGCTGACCACGGCAATCAGGATGTTGATGGCCACAATGACAAACGGGAAGCACTTGAACCAGTCGGCCTTACCCAAGCGGCCCCAATGGTACTTCAAGATCAAGAAGCCAATGCATCCAGCGGTTGCCGCGTAGAGCTTCGCGTAGTGGAACCAGCTGTTCATGTAGAGATGTGTGGGGTTGTTGAGCGCCCACTCGGCGCCCGAAGCGGCGCCAATGGCAATGGCAATGAAGTACACGGTCAAAATGCCGGGAATCACGAAGAAGCAGGTGATGCCGCCGATTTTCGACCTACGGGCAACTTCGTTGAGTCCGATCAGCGCCAGAAATACAATCGCCCAGCCGATCCATTGGTAAAAAGCAGTGTCGCCATATACTTGAAATAACACGGCATCCTCCTTGTTGTTTTGTTTTGCTTATCCCCTTGCAAGCCGCGTTGTCGGCGCCAACTTCGCGGTCTGAATGGTGTGTTTACAGCGCGCCCTGCTAAGGCAGCTCGCTTAGCCGTTCCATGTGAAGCGTTTGCGCTATCAGGCTTTTTAGTACCTCATCGGGCACGTTACGGTGTGTTCGAATATAGCCGCACAGGCCCAAAATCAGCATGTAGAATGTTTCGTAGATGTGTTCGATTTTTATGTCGTGCAGTTTCGCGTAATCACGCACGGTGGTGTCAATGATGTAGCTGGTGGTTTGGTCGGCCACGCGATTGACAAACTCAAGATAGAGCGCAGCGTTTTCGCTGGTGTCAAGCGATCGACGAAACGATGAGCCCTCGAATACGCCCATACGCAGCACTTTCACAACGCCGTCAAGGGCGTGCTCGATGTTGCCGACTTCGCGTTCGGCGTTCCACATGCGAAGCGACTCAATGTAGTCGGCAATGTAATCATCGAGTACCGCCGACGTAACGGCGTGCTTGTCGGGGAAGTAGTGGTAAAACAGCGAGCGCGCAATGCCGCATTCGTCGGTGATGTCTTTTACCGACGTGTGAGCGTGGCCCTTTTTCTCGTAGAGCGTACGAGCGGCCTCGATGATTTCTTGCTTTCGTGTATCGCTCATGATTTGCCCCCTGCTGTTTTCGCGCTTCTGTCTGCGTTTTCTGCATCATACAGAGGATGTTGACACTGCGTCAATGAACAGATGTGCGGATTCGTCAATCTTGGTTTGCAGGCGTTGGTATTGCATTTTCCTGGTTTTTTACTGGGGAATGGATGCTGCTTTAAGGTAATAAGCGTGTGGGTGCGGTTGACGGTGTGTCAGGGTGGGGAGCTAGGGGCGTGCAAGCCCGCTCGCAAGTCGAAGCCGCTGACCGCGTGGTCATGTGCGGGCTGGAGCGTGTTGGCTTCAGCCCGAGGAAGGCAGGCGCGTGATGTGGAGCGGTGAAGATGGAGCCACGGGTTTGGCGGGCATGGGTCGGCGTGGCGGTGCGGTGCCGTGAGCAAAAAGTTCCGGAAAATAAAAACCGCGCCCGAAGGCGCGGCTATTCTCAGTCGGAAAAGATCAAAACTCCGTCCCCTCCAAAAGCGAAGTTTGAGCTTTCCCGAAGCTCAGAAATCAAAAATCAACATTACCTAGTATAGCGGGTTTGATGCGCTGTTGCAAAGGTTTTTTCTTGCCAGTAGTTATCACCGATTTCGCATCGCTAATTTTCGAGGAGCAACCTGCAATGACCTGCGGTTTTCGACTATTCCTTTTCGGGGTGCCTTATTCCAAGGGTGATACGAAAAGCAGCTGGATAGCTGCTATGATATCCATAACGAAGTCAGCGAAGCATGTTTGTTTCATTCCTCTTCGCCTTTCGTCTCCCCCCTCCAAAAATGCTCAGCTCGTTGCGAACTGAGCATTTTTGTATCACCAATGATGGTTTTTCATATAGCGTTGCAGTTCTTCGATGATTTCGCCGCAGGTTTGTAGTTCGGGTCGTTTTTGGTCTTTTGAAATAAACGCGCTCACTTTATATGAAGTGTCAACATCCGCTAAGGGTACAAAGTCAACCAAGTCTTGGTAAAGCGGTATGTTGTGTTCTGACGAGAAGCCTATTCGATCATTGGAATGTACGCGCAGCATGGCAGTGTCTACATCTGGGTAGAAATCGAGATTCTTTTCAGGAAGGTTTTCGGGAAGGAAATCTCTGACAAATGTTGCCATATTTCCATATGACGCTTCATCGGGTAGCAGAATAAGTTTATCCCTGAGAACTTCGGTATTGATGCATCCGTCTACAAGTTGGTTATGTATAGGGTGGTCTGGTCTCATTATTACGTCGAATTGATCTGTATAAAGTGGCTCCACGCGGTATGCTTCAGGGGCTTCGGGAAAGAAATCCATGCTAAATATCAGGTCGGGATTACGCGAACCAAGGGAGAGTCTAATCTCCCAAAACTCGCAACAACGTAGATTGACGTGTACTTCGGGGGCACGTTTGCGCATTTCAGAAAGAAATTTGTGCAAGAAGGGTCGTGACACTCCGCGGAGATAACATATGTCAACGTTCGCGGAGTAGCCTTCCTCGATGCAGCGCAGATGCGTTACCGCATTCTCGTATCGCCTCACGATGTATTCGGCATCCTTTTGAAATATTTTACCTTGTTCGGTAAGGCTTACCTTGTGGGAGTTTCGTTCAAACAGCTTGGTATGAAGCTCGTCTTCCATTGCTGCTATATGTTTGCTTAGCACCGATTGGCTTAAAAAGAAGTGTTTTGCCGTTGCGCTGAAGTTCAGCGAATCAGCCAAGAAGCTAAACTCACGCAGATGGTCGATATTCATGGTTCCCCCTTTGGCATGAAATCCCTGTATCATCGTTAATGTCTGTACACAAGATACACCGTTTTTCCTATCGGACGCCATTTCGACGAGGAATTACTAAAGAGTTTTGCTTGTCGAAGAGTACGGATTGCGATACGGATTTCGATAAAGAAAAACCTCCCCCGTAAGGGAGGAGGTTAAAAGAGCCAGATGAGTCGATGAGGCTTTATGCAACCAGGGGTAGGCCCATGGCGCCGCCAACGAAGTAAACAACAAGAACTTCAACAATAACGTAAGCAATAGAGCACAGCCAGCCAGCTTTCGTCAGTTCAGCGGAGGAGTAATAACCCTCGGCGAACGAAACAAGCATGGGAGGGCTCAGCGGCAGCAGGAAAGAACCTGCAGTGATGGAACCCATAAGCATGGCAAACATAGCAGGCGAGGCACCTGCGGCAACCAGATAACCCATAACGGCGGGAACGAACAGCGCGCACAGGGCGGGAGCTGCAGGAACAAAGGTGTGCACGATGTAGGCCAAAGCGGTGAACACCAGCAAACCAGCTAAGACGGGCAGATTCATGACACCCGTTGACAGCAGGGAGTTAACCAGGAACGCGGCGGCGCCAGTTGAAGCGCAAGCGCCTGCAATGGACATAACGCCTGCAACCATCAAAACAACGCCCCAGCCAACGGTGTCTTGGAAGTCTTTCCAGGTAACAAGCTCCAAGCCAGGGATGAAGGCAACGGCCAGCATGATCATGACAACATTAACGTTGGACAGAACAGGAACCCACGTACCAGCAATGAAGCCGGCGACCAAAACAATCATGTAAATCAAAGACAGGATGTCTTTGGTGGTCATGGGGGTCTTTTCGCCCGTGCCCTTTACCAGGGCCGCTTCTTCTTCAGAGAGCTCTTCGGGAGGGAATACTTTGCAGATAACAATCCAGCAGAACGGCACCAGAATGATAGCGATGATCAAACCGGGAACAAACCACTGGAAGAAATCGATGGTCAGTCCATAAGTGCTGGTCAAAAGGCCAGAGCACAAAATGTTAAGTGAGTGACCGAACGGCGTGATGAAGCCACCCAGAATAGCTGCGAAAGCAATGCCCAGGGCCAAGCAGCGGCCCAGGTTGGGATGGGTTTCTTTTGCGTTGATGCCGCGCAGGAACGGCAAAGCCAGGGCCATGCCAACAGCAACGGCGCCCGTATCGGTCATGAACATAGATACGATAGCAGTAGCAATCATGTAGGCCAAAACAATAGACTTAGGTTTGGTACCCGCCAAGCCAACCAAGGCTTGAACAAGGCGCGTACCCAGCAAGCTTTTCGTCATAATAACGGTCATAACGAAGATGCCGAAAATGAACCACGGGGTGGCGGAGACAAAACCGCTCCAGGCGTCGGCAAATTTGGGTACAACTCCCAAGACAGCCAACAGGATAGCGCCCAGCAAGCCGGTGACACCCACGGGAAGCACATCGCACATCCAGAAAACGATGCACATTACCAAAATGCCAATAGAGGTCAGACCCTCATGAGTGAGCTCTTCGCTGCCAGGAATCATCGTGCATGCGATCAGGCAGATAATGCCTAAGACAAGACCGATGTATTTTTTTATCGGTGTCTTAGCTTTTTCGGTAGACATAAGTCTCCTCCTTTTTACGGTCGAACGAATACGTTAATCGTGCTTGCTTGCAAAACAACCAGTTTTGCTACCTCCTCCTCTTCTTGCTCTTTTTGATGCGCGATGGCTCGTTTTGTTTGGTAAGCGTTGAAGCCATTTGAAGCGGTGCCAAATCCAGGGCCTTCGAAACGCTGTCGCGGGGCTGCGCGTCGATTCCGAAGTATTCGGAGACTTCGCGCATGGTTTCTTTTACGGTAGGTCTAGACGGCTCGTTCTGTTCGCCGTTTTTCTTCCGGCGCAAATGGCTAAGAAAGATAGCGCCCGCAAGAATTGCGCCACATAAAGCAGTAACCAGAGCTTGATCCATGATTCCCCCTAGAATCCCCTGCGTATAAGAGAGTGTTTCGAATGCCTTGATGGGCTTCCTGCCTCTCGCAGGTCACATAGTACGTTGTTGCGGTTCTGCGGGGCATTTCCTTAATGGGGTCTTTCTTTCCAATACCGAAATGCCACGCGTCTGCCAATCTTTTTAATATTGATGCCAAGCGATTTGCTTCAAGCAATGTGGCCGCTTGTTAGTTGGCTACTTGTTTTGAGGCGTCGATGAAAGAGAGAAGTTCGTTTTTTTGCAGCGAATAAGACGAAAGTATGAGAGGAGTGAAGAATGGCTGAGTTCAAAGACGTATCGCACGAGCGTGCGGAAGGCGAAAAGATTGGCCGTCCCGACAAGTACGAGTACGTGACTCACGAGAAGCCGTGGCGCTACCAAGAGGGTGAGTATACCGTAACCCGAGGTTCTGCTTGGTCTGGTCCCGGATGTCATTTGGGTTGTGGCTTGCTGTTGTACACCGACAAGGAAGGCAACCTTGTTAAAGTCGAAGGTGATCCCGAGAATCCCTTCAACGAGGGTCGTCTTTGCGTCCGTTGCTTGGATTTGATGGAGACCACCTATAACGAGTCTCGCGTTGTTTACCCCATGAAGCGCGATCCCAAGGATCGCGGCAAAGATGCCTGGACCCGTATTACCTGGGATGAGGCTTATGACCTTATTGCCGATAAATTCCTGGCTTACAAGAAGGAATTTGGCGCCGAGTCCGTTTTGTTCTATAAAGGAACCGGTCGCGACATTGCTCCTTGGATTTCGCATCTGGCCTGGTCTTTCGGTAGCCCTAATGTTGTTTTCGGTCTTTCTGGCTGCGCTTGCTTTGTTCCGCGCATTGCTTCTTCTATGTGCACCTCTGGTTCATTCTGGGTGGGCGACTATTCGTCTCAGTTCACTAAGCGCTACGAAGATCCTCGTTGGAAGCTTCCTGAGTGCATTGTTCTGTGGGGCAACAATCCTGTTGTTTCCAACTCCGACGGCTTGTATGGTCACTGGGTTGTTGACTGCATGAAGATGGGTTCCAAGGTTATCTCTGTTGATCCTAAGATGACGTGGCTTGGCGCTAAGGCGGAAATTTTCCTGCCGTTGCGTCCTGGTACCGATGCCGCTTTGGCTATGGGTATCCTGCATGTTATGATCGAAGAGGAAATCTACGACAAGGAATTTGTCGACTGCTGGTGCTATGGTTTTGAGGCTTTGGCTCAGGCGGTTGCTCCTTACACGCCCGAGAAAACTGCTGAGATTTGCTGGGTAGACGCCGAGGATATTGTTCAGGCTGCTCGCATGATGGCTAACGCCGATGGCATGATTCTTCAGTGGGGCGTTGCTGTTGACATGTCCAAGGAAGCTGTTCCTGCATGCCAGGCCCTTTCTGCCCTGTTCCAGATTACGGGAAATGTTGATAAGCCCGGCGGAATGATTGCTCCTCCGTCTATTCTTCCTTACTATGCTGGTTGGGGTGGCGAGAACCTTTCCGATGAGCAGAAAGAAAAGCGTTTGGGCATTCATAAGTACCCGCTGTACCGTTACGGCTTCAAGAATGCTTCGACCGACGTGGTAATCAACTGCCTGGAAACCGGTTTGGATGAAAACGGCAATCCGTATCCGCTGAAAGCAGCCTGGATGCAGACCACGAATCCGCTGATCAACTCTTCGCCTGATAGCCGTCGTACCTATCATGCTTTGAACAATCTGGAGTTCATCGTTTCGGTTGATATGTTCATGACCCCCACTGTTCAGGCTTTGGCCGATGTGTTCCTGCCTGCGTGCACTTTTGCCGAGCGCAATGGTATTCGTATTGGCGACGGCGTGCAGCGTGGTGAGACCATCAACAAGGCTATCCAGGTGGGCGAAGCCAAGTCAGACATGGTCATCAACATGGAAATTGGTTGGCGCATTTGCCCTGAATTCTACCCGTGGAAGACTGAAGAAGAAATGTTCTCTCATATTCTTGAGGGCATGGATATGTCCTTCGAGGAATTGCGCGAGAATGCTCCTACGTATTTGGACTTTGAGTACAAGAAGTATGAGAAGGGCTTGCTGCGTCACGATGGAAAGCCTGGTTTTGAAACCGCTACGGGTCGTATTGAGCTTTGGTCGACGTACTTCAACCAGATTGGCATCGAATGCATTCCGTCTTTCGATGAGCCTTCTCCTGGTCCTATTGCCGACCCCGATATGTATAAGGAGTATCCGCTGATTTTGACCACGGGTGCTCGCAACTGGTCGCTGTTCCATTCCGAGCATCGTCAGGTTCCGCGCTTGCGCGCCTTGCGCCCCGATCCGGGTCTGGAAATCAATCCGCAAACCGCAGCAAATCTTGGTCTTTCTGAAGGCGATTGGGTTTGGGTCGAGAATCATCGCGGTCGCGCAAAGCGTCGTTTGATTTTCAACGAAGGCTTGGATGCTCGCTACGTCGCAACCGATCACGGTTGGTGGATGCCCGAGAAAGAAGGCTACGAAGAGGGTGGCTATTCGGGCATGTATGACTACAACATCAACCAGCTGCTTGCGTATGATCCCGGTCGTTCTGGTTTTGGCTCCAATTATAAGACGGTTCTTTGTCGTCTTTATAAGTGCGAAGAGGGCGACCACAACACCATGGCAAACCCGCTGGGTCACGACGAGGAGGAGTAATAATGGCTAAGGGTATTTTGGTTGATTACGAGTGGTGCTCCGGATGCCACTCTTGCGAGATGGCCTGCGCTGTTGAACTGTCTCACGATTTTCCCGAAAATCATGCCGGCATCAAAGTAGTGCAAGAAGGCCCCTACAAGATTGGCGAGAAGAAGTGGACCTTCATCAATATGCCCATCATCACCGATTTGTGCGATTGCTGCGCAAACCGTGCAGCCGTGAATGGCGACGAGCGTCCTATGTGCGTTAAGCATTGCCAGGCTCGCTGCTTGAAGTACGGCGAAGTTGAGGAGTTGGCAAAAGAACTTGCTGCAAAGCCGAAGCAGCTGCTGTACTGCCTTGAGGCATAATTTTGAAGTAGTTGCTGTTTTTGCAAGGCGCCAGGCGATAAGCTTGGCGCCTTTGTGCATTGCCGTTCGATTCGGCAGTGCAATGAGGCATGGAAAGGTGAAATCTTGTCATGTGTCAAACATGTATTGGATGCGGGAAATGCAACGGAGAGCCACGTCCTGGTCTTGAACAGGGAGACTGTCCGTATTGCGGTACAAAAAATGATACGGGTGCATTGAAGTGTTCGAATTGCGGCGCTTTTTTGCCGCTTCCCCCAGGCAAGCCTGGTCAACGCTGGAAATAAGGCATTCACAGTTGGTGTCGTTTTGACGGGCGACCAGGATTGTTCTAGCGCGGACGAGTGCGGGTGCGTGTGCATAGGAATAGATGGCTATGCAGGGAAGCATAATCGCGCGGCTGTTGGAGAAGAATAAAAGAGTACAAAAACGCCCGGCAATACCGGGCATTCGCGTTTATTCCATTTAATGGGATTGTTCTTTAGCAGATGTAGTGAATATGAAGACCGTCTTCGGTCAAAGTGCTTTTCATGCGCTCTGACATGGTGACGTCGTGGGTTAGAACCAGGCGTGACATGTCGCCTTCGATTTGTTCCAAGATCCATTGGTACGCGTCAAAAACTTTCAACATTGAGCCAGTGCGTCCCAAAATCGGGGCCAAATAGGCTTTCCATTCCCCCATTCCGACAAGATTTGCCGGGCGAGCAGCGATATCGCCTGCGATCAGGTATTTCTTTTTGGCGGATGGCGCTGCGTTGGATGAGCGAATGTTTATCCGCTGACCTTGCTCGTTGACGATAGTGTGGGTGTCCGGGTCGTTGAAGGTAACAGTATTTTTTACTATGACAACTTGTTCGGCAACAGAGTGGCAATCGCGTAGAACATGGATATCGATATCGGGCAGAAAATTAATAACATCGCCGTTAAGCAAGGTAATTAATCCTTCGTTAACCATTGCTCTCATGGCGGGATAGTCGGAAGGCATGCATGCGGGTAAGGTTGCCTGTGCGTATTCGGGCTGAGCCACCATGCGTTCCCAAGCCTCAAATTCATCTTGTTGGATGTAGATGCGGGCGTTCTTGAAGAGCTCAACGCCGCCTATGTGGTCGATGTGCGCGTGGGTGAGTATGACGGTATCAATGTCCTCGGGCTTCAAATCGACTTGTTCAAGGGCCCATATGACACCTTTGCAGGTATCAATCAGTTGGTCCCATAAAGTCCTTTTAGCTGGATCTTCAGTGTCAATGCCGGTGTCTACCAGGATGTTGTGACCATTGCCCTGGATGACCGTTACGGAGTGGACATTGTATTCAGTTTCACCTGGCTTAGGGTTGCCTATCGTTCCGTAGATGAACTCCGATCCCCACGGACCAATGCCATACTCAATGTTTGTGATGGTATACATGTTTGCCTCCTTAGGCGGAAAGTGGTTTATGCGGGAAATGCTTGAACAACGCCTAGAACTGCGCAGATAAGATACGACCAGCAAACAGTGACGAATACGAAGAGGATTGCTGCTAGCCAGCCGCCTTTGGCGACTTCGCCAAAGCGATAATAGCCTTGTTCGTAAGTGATAGCAATGGTCGGGTTAAGGGGAACTAGGAAGCTACCTGCAGTGATAGATGCCATTACGAACACAGGAATCACCGTGGGGATGCCAACCGTTTGCGCCCAGGTGAGCAGTGGCGGCAGGAACAACATGCAGAGCGCCGGCGCAACAGGGCAAATGGTGTGGATGAGGTACATCAAGTAGCCCATGATCAGCAATGCCAAGAAGGGGTGAATGTCTAGAATGCCGCTTTTCAGCAAAAGGCCTGCAATAAAGTCGGTGCCGCCCGTGGACGAGATAGCGTTGCCCAGGCCCATGACGCCGCCGAAGAACAAAAACACGTTCCAGCCTGCGATGTCTTGGAATTGCTTCCACGTCATAAGGTTGATTCCTGGGAAGAAAATCAAGACAACGCCCAGCATGGCAACAATGGTGGTGTTAAGGAAAGGAACCCAATTGCTGGCTATCCAAAGAACGGGGAGCAGGACGATGATTGCGATTTCCTTCTTATCCTGAATGCTCCAAGGGCCGAAAGATGCGGCCGAACTGCGTATCTCGTCTTTCATGCTCGATATATCTTCCGGCGGAAAGGCAAGAGTGAGCAAGAAACACGTGACGGGAAGCATAACGGCGAAAATAGGAATACCGACCAGCATCCAGCCCAGGAAGCTGACACTTTCACCGACGGTGCTCTCCATGATTCCGATGCCCAAAACATTAAGGGAATGTCCGCAGGGCATGGCGAAGCCTCCAAGTACGCCCGCAAAAGCGACGCCAAGCATGAGACATTTCGCCAGATTGGATGAACCGGGCTTTGCATCGATGGCCTTCAAGAGGGGTAGCACCATACTCATGCCCAGAACAACTGCTCCTGTGTCGGTCATAAAGAATGACGCCACGGCTGTGCCCAGCATAAAAGCGAAAACGAGCTTTCGGCTGTTTGCTCCTGCCCATGCGATGAGGCGCGCCGTTAGGCGAAGCCCCAAAGAGCCAGTCTGCATTATTGCGGTCATGCAGAATACGCAAAGAATGAACCAAGTGGTTCCGGCAGTGAAGCCAGAAAGCGCAGCGCCGAGCGAGGGGACCACGTTAAGCATGGTGAGTAAGATAATGCCAATGATTGAGGTGACGCCTTGAGGGAAGGTTCCGCAAAACCATAGGGCAACGCATGCGAGCAAGATACCAATGGCCATGCGACCCTCGTAGCTGAGTGCTTCGGATCCTGGAATTATATATGCTGCAACAATAATGATGGCGGCAATAGCAATGCCAAAAATCCCCTTTGGATTATGCTTGAAATAATCCATTCTCTTTCCCCCTAAAATGAATCACCCCAATTACCGATTAGGGTGATTCTATGCTGCGTTTTGGGGTTGGTGCTATTCCATTTAGGGGATGCGTTTCTAATATTGGAAACGAAGGTGGGTGTTTGCCAGGTGCCTCGCCGCTTTCGCTTTTCCCTTCCTTTAAACCCACGATTGCGAGAAGAAATTGCGCACGAACGCGGATTTATCTTGCTCGGGCACGGGCCACAACGTTGGCTCGAAATCGAAGATGTCCAGCATGTTCGCGTCTTCAAGCTCTATGGCGTTGTCGCGGCAAACGTGCTGGCACAGCTTGCAGCGAACGCAGCGCGATGCATCGAACTCGAAGTAGCTGCCGGGCGCGTCTTCGCGCTCGATAGTGCTTTTCGACAGCGCTTTGGTGGGGCAAATGAGCACGCATTTCTTGCAGGACGTGCACGTCTTCTCGTTGATGCTCAGCGTGGCGAATCGACGCGAGGAGACAACCATATCTTGCGGTTCTCCCAGCTCGGCAAGCGCGTTGAGCATGTCATCGTGGCGCTGCGGTTCTTCCTGGATGGCCTGCGCGACTTTCTTTGTTATGTCGATGCCCGTTGCTTCCTTGAGGCTGACCGATGCAACGGTGCGCGCGGTTTCAGCGGCGGCTTCCTTTGTGTGGAAGAATAACGAGCGACGTTCTTCGTTCAAATCTTGCGAGGTGAAGTCGCTGTGAAGGCTTTCGGGCACGCCGGTTACGCACTGGATGCGCACGGGGCTGCCCATGCCCATAAGCAGCTCGCTGGTTTCATACGCCAGGTCGTGGGCAAGGCGGCCGCACTTCTTGAATTTGCAGGTTGAACAGTCGCCATCGGCCAGAATAATGGTGTCAATACCGTGTGCCGCTAAGCGCAGCAGCAGCGATTCCTCGATGCGCGAAAGACAATCGACCGCGACAACTTTTGTTTTGTCCGGTCCGCGCCGTGCCATGACGCGTGCGCACGCGAAGCACGCAACGCCTTCGGCGGCTTCAATGGCGCTCACGGCTTCTTGCGCGAGCTCGGTATCGGTTGGCGTCAACGGCGCAAGCGCCTGAACGGGGCAAACGGTGGTGCAAGCGCCGCAATTGACGCATGCTGACTTCTCAATCTCAATCGTGCGCGGCAAAAGCGTGATGGCGCCTGTGGGACAGGCGTCCACACACAGGCGGCACTTCGAGTACGTATTGCGCAGCGGCATGCAGCGCCGCTTGTCAAGAACCGTGTGGTCCTGGACAAGCGCGTCGCTCATTTCGATCAGTTTTGAGAAGTCGGGCATGGCATTGTCTTTCTGCGCGTTGTTTTTTTGGTGCGGCGGTTCTCGCGGCGGTCCGCGGAAGCCGTGCCTTGCGGGTGGCCGCCGCGATGTCGCGCTTTACGGGATTGCCGTTGTGCGGAAGCCGCCCGCTGGTTTTTCCGCGCGGGGCCTTTCGGCCACCGCTCGTTTTCCGAAGTTAGTCGAAGCAGATGTCTTCCAATCGCGCAAGCTCTTCAGGTGTGTTCGCGTTCACAAAGCAGCCGCCCATGGGGGAGGTCTCCAGTACGCGCGCCTGGGGGAATTCTTCCACGTTGACCAGGTCGAAGAACGATTGCGCGCGCTTGTTTCCTTCGTCAAGGCGCTGCTTGATGGCGGGCAGGCACGTTTCCTTGCGGTACAGGGCGTGGAAGGGCTCGAAGCCATGCTTGTTCACGGGCACCACAACATCGGTGCCTTTTTCGTTCATTTCAATGGCTTCGCCGCGCACCAGCGAAGCGCTGGCAAGCACCATATCGCATGCTACTACAGCAACGTAAGGGCTGGTGGCGGACTTGATTGCGGTGTAAAGGCCGGGCAGCGCGCCGCGGTAATCGCACTCGTCCTTCACCAGGCGAATGTTCAAGTCGGGGTACATCTCGTGAACGAATTGCAGGCGCTCGCCTTCGTTTGTGGTGATGACCAGCTCGTCGGCAGCAGGTGAAAGACGTTCAATCAAACGGCAGATCATGGGACGTCCGCCGAATGGCACGGTTGCTTTGCTCTGACCCATGCGACGGCTTTCTCCGCCCGCTTGGATGACTACGGTCACGCGCGGACGCACGTAGTATCGCTCGATGAAATCCACCAAAGGCGTAATGTCGTCCAGAGGGAATGCCTGGATGCCATACGCCTGCGCCGCCGCTACCACTTCGGGAATGTCAGTGACCACGGCAACGGTGTTGCTTGCGGGCATTTTCTGGGCAACGTCAAGGGCAAGGTCGCCGGTGAGCTGCGAAACGGGCGTTTTCGCTTCGAGCGCCGCTTCAATCAGGGCTTGGTCATCGGCGTTGTTCGCGGATGAAAGGCCGCGTACGAACTGCGTGAAGTCGGTTTCAAGGGAAAAGCCGCGCTTGGCTCCTTCCACGAATACGCGCGCAACGTTGGCGTCGGCCGTGTTTCCGGAGCGCATGATTTCAATGGAGGGCAAGCCGCTTTTGCGGTAACCTTCGACCACAACAATGTCGTGACCAGGCATGCTGCGCACAATCTCGCTGCATTCCAGCTCTTCGTCGAGCGTTTTTATGCGTGCAAGTAGGGTTGGAGACGCAATGACGGTCTCCGATGCGCCCGCCGCGCGATGGCGAAACGAGTCTTTGCCCGGATGATCGATTTCGAAATTCGTGTGGTGGTGATGCTTAATGCTGCCAACGTCGTGCCCGCGGGAAACGAGCTCGGCAATAACGCGTTCAATCAGGGTTGTTTTGCCTGAATTGTGACGCCCCACAAAGGAAATGGCAGGGCTGGGAATATACATCGGTCCTCCCCCCGAGTGCTGTTTATCTTTAACCGCGGATTATACCATTGTCGGATGATGTTGCACGGCTTATACGTCGGCGCGGTTGGGCACGAGCTGCGTAGCGGCGGCTCGGCGCGCGGCGAGGGCGGTTGTGCGGACGGCGGGGGTGGCGTGGGGGGCTGCTGTGTGGGCGGCGGGGATGCGCGTGGCGGTTGCGTGCGTCGCGAGTCGGGGAGGAGCGCGGTTTCTGCGGACGATTCCTTTGTTTCTGAAGCATGTTGTTGAAATTTGGGCTCCAAATTCGAAGTTGATGCGGATTGGAAGTAGGTCAAGGGTGCAAATCGAGGCGTTTTCTAACAAACATGCTGATTGTAGGAACTGGGACTAAGAGAAGTCCCAGTTCAAAATTATTCTTGAACAGGGCATATTTCTTAACTCGTCTCAACGCGAATTACGACCTACTTCCAACCTACCACAACTTCGAATTTCGACCTGGTTTTCCAACAACATGCCCTCGAAATGAGATGAAATGTACTGTTAATGAGTGGTTGGGTAGTATTGGTTTCGCATCTCGGAGCGTTTGTGCATGCTCGTTCTTCGCGGTTACAGAGTTCCTGAGAAGAAAATGCTTCCAATCGGGCGCTTGCCGCTTGCCGTTGCCGCTCACAAACCGTTCACGGAAGTTTTTTCAAATATTGTTGCGCGACCAAATACTGTGCTATACTTCGCAACGTACTTTAGCACGGTGGAGTGATGGAGTGCCCAAAAGATTACTGCGATAGAAGAAGATGCGCGGTGATCAACCGAGGGGGCAGCGCCTCGCAAGCGTGGGTAGAGCGTCTCCAATCACTTGCTGAACTGAACTTATCTAAGAAGAGAGCAAGAAAGGAAATATACCATGAAGAAGAAAATCGTTGCCGCCGTTGCCGCGTGCGCCGCTCTTGCTTTGAGCGCATGCCTGCTGGCGGGCTGCTCCAGCTCGTCGTCGTCCGCCTCTGCGAGCGCTTCCGCAAGCGCCTCGAACACCACCAAGTTCGTGGTGGGCTTTGACTCCGAATATCCGCCGTACGGTTACGTGGGCGATGACGGTAAGTTCAAAGGCTTTGACCTGGACCTTGCTGCCGAGGTCGCTCAGCGTAACGGCTGGGAGTTCGACGCTCAGGCAATCGACTGGAATGCTAAGGACTCTCTGATTGAGGCAGGCACTATCACCTGCCTGTGGAACGGCTTCACCATGGAAGGCCGCGAGACCGATTACGCTTTCTCTGAGCCGTACATGAATAACAGCCAAGTAATTATGGTGAAGGCTGGTTCCGACATCAAAACCGAGGCTGACCTGGCCGGAAAGAATGTCCTGACCCAGGCTGGTTCCGCTGCTGAAACGCTTCTTGAGGATGACAGCGCCGATGGCAAGGCTGCCCTGGCTGCCACGTTCGCCGGCGGCAAGGTGAACACCATCGCCGACTACACGAACGCCGTTATGCAGCTTGAAGCCGGCGCCGTTGACGCTATTGCATGCGACAGCTCCATCGCCGACTACTTCATGGCTCAGAAGCCCGACACCTACACTGTTGCGGTGACGCTTTCCAGCGAACACTACGCTGTTGGTTTCAAGAAGGACAACCAGGCAATGGCCGATACTGTGACTAAGACCTTGAAGGAAATGGTCAAGGATGGTACCGTTGCAAAGATTTGCGAAAAGTACGCAGCAGAAGGCATTAACGCTGACGCCTGGTGCTTGGAGGCATAAAGCTTGCAGCACAAAGCTCGCGTCGCAGGCTTCAGAGGTCGAGCTGCTTAGCATTGCTGCGTGACCTTCTGTAGGGAAACGCCGCGAAACTTCTGCGGAAATCGCAGCTGATTTGAATGTTCATAGTGGATGGTCGGCAAGGGTGCGCCCCTGCCGACCATTTGCGCGTAACAAGGGAAATGAATGGAAACCACATTTTTTACCAGCATATCTCAGTTTCTGGGTTTGAAAATGGACTTCGGCGTATTCATGGGGCTGCTTCTTGACGGCTTCGGCTTCACCGTAGGCATTTTCTTTATCACGCTTATCGGCTCGCTGCCGCTGGGCATTTTGGTGGCGCTGGCCCGCATGAGCAAAATCAAGCCCCTTTCCTTTATTATGGGCATCTACATTTCATTCATGCGCGGCACGCCGCTTATGCTGCAGCTTATGTTTTTCATGTTCGCGCCGTATTACCTGTTCGGTATGCCGCTGGGCGCCGATTGGAAATTCTACGCGTGCGGCATCGGCTTCATTCTGAACTACGCCGCGTACTTCGCCGAGATTTACCGCAGTGGCATTCAGTCCATTCCGCGCGGTCAGTACGAGGCGGCGGAAGTGCTTGGCTATACGAACACGCAAACGTTCATGAAAATTGTGTTGCCGCAGGTCATCAAGAGAATTCTGCCGGCTATGGGCAACGAGATCATCATGCTGGTGAAGGATACGTCGCTGGCATACGTGCTGACCATTGCCGAGATGTTCAGCGCGGCGAAGGCGCTTGCCGCAAAAGAAGTGAGCATGGTCCCGTATGTGGTTGCTGCGCTGATTTACTGGGCGGCATGTCTGATTATCGAATTCTTCTTGAACAAGATCGAGAAGAAACTGAATTACTATCACGATTAGGGGGCAGCTGTGGTTGCAATTGATGCGAAAGAGCCTTTGGCGGCAGATTCTGGTGCCGCGTGTGCAAATACTGCGCGCGCGGGTGCCCAGGATGCGGCGCAAGAGCCCAAGGTGCTGCTCTCTCTGGAGCGCGCGAAGAAGAGCTTCGGCGATAACCAGGTTCTGAAGGATATTACGCTGCAGGTTGAAAAGGGCCAGGTTGTTGGCATAATTGGTCCATCGGGTGGCGGTAAATCAACGCTTCTGCGCTGTGCCACCATGCTGGAAACGCTTGACGACGGCACGCTTTCGTACGGCGATTTAGTGGTGTGCAAGGACGGCGCGTATTCGGGCAAAGAGGTGTTGCGCCAGGCGAAGATGCGCTTTGGCCTGGTGTTCCAGAGCTTTAACTTGTTCCCGCATTACACGGTGCTCAAAAACGTCATGGACGCGCCGCTTACCGTGCAAAAACGCGATAAAGCCCAGGTGGAAGCGGAAGCCATGGCGCTTTTGGAGAAAATGGGCCTATCGGGAAAAGAGAGCATGGTGCCGTGCGAGCTTTCCGGTGGCCAGCAGCAGCGCGTGGCGATTGCGCGCGCGTTGGCTATGAAGCCCGACATCCTGTTCTTCGACGAGCCCACCAGCGCGCTTGATCCCGAGCTGACGCAGGAAGTGTTGCGCGTTATTCGCGAGCTGGCCGAAGAGCACATGACCATGGTTATTGTCACGCACGAGATGACGTTTGCGCGCGATGTGGCCGACCACATTGTGTTCATGGATGGCGGCGTGATTGTGGAGCAGGGTCCATCGGCCCAGGTCATCGATAACCCGCAGCATGATCGCACGAAGGCGTTCTTGCGCAAGTACGAGTAGCCGCAGGGTTGCGAAGTGGTTCGCAGCCGCGGCTGCGCGGTGCCGTTCGATGCGCGGCGCTTGCGGGGGCGCGTGGTTGCGACCGTGGGAGCGTTCGGCTGCATTTGTGGCTGCGGCTTCGGCGGCGGCTCTTGCGGCTGGACGATTCACTCAATTGCCTTACGAAAGGTAGCTATGGCAGAGAAAAAGGAATACTTGGAGCAAGTTTTAGCGGGTCAAAGACCTCTTCTTTTTGATGGCGGTTTTGGTACCATGCTGCAGGCGCGTGGTTTGAGCGTGCCCGGCAAAACCGCAGATGAGATGTGTATTACGGCGCCTGACGAGATAACGGCAATTCATCGTGCCTACGTGGATGCTGGCGCCCAGGTTGCTACAACGAACACGTTCAACACGAACGCCCGAGCATTGGCGGCGGCGCGTTCGCCTTACTCGGTGGAAGAGCTGTACGCAGCCGCTGCAGGGTGCGCACGCAACTCGGCGGCGCTTTTCGTGGCGGGAGACATTGGTCCCATTGGCGAATTCTTGCAGCCGTACGGTGAGCTTGAAGAAGACGAAGCGTACGAGCTTTATGCGCGCTGCGCGCGTGCTGCCGAAGCTGTAAACTGCGATTTTATCCTGATTGAGACAATGATGGATGCAAGCGAGGCGTGCCTTGCTGTGCGTGCCGCGCGCGAGAACACTAAGCTGCCCGTTCTTGCCACGATGTCGTTCAACGAAAATGGCCGCACACTTTTTGGATCGACTCCCGAACAGGCAGTCGAAGGGCTGTTGGCGGCAGGCGCGAAGGCGGTGGGCCTGAACTGCTCGGTGGGGCCCGTTGAAGCGCTGCCGGTGATTCAGATATATGCTGCTGCATTGCGCGAAGCTGCAGGTGGGGAAGGTTTTGCGGTGCCGCTGATGGTGCAGCCGAATGCGGGCCTTCCCGATATGAGTACGGGGCAGCCGGTTTATCGCTGTACGCCGCAGGAGTTTCGCGAAGCGGTATCTTCACTGGTCAATGCGGGTGCGACCATCGTTGGCGGATGCTGCGGAACAACGCCCGATCATATTGCAGCTCTTCGTGGTGTGTTTGTCGGGTAGCCTGTTGCTGCGGTTTTGAGCTGCGTGTCGGGCTGATTCTGGTCGGGCATAGTTGGGCGCTGGGTTGTGCGCGAGTTTCATGCTGAGACAGTGCGGCGGATTTTTTTCAAGAAAAAGCTTGACCCTGCGCCGTAAATGTATACAATACTTCTTGCCCAATTTTTTGGGGTGTTAGCTCAGCTGGTAGAGCGCATGGCTGGCAGCCATGAGGTCACGGGTTCGAACCCCGTACACTCCACCATAGAAATCTTACAGGTCCGGTAATGGACCTGTTTTTGTTTTACTCACAGGTTGGTTATACGGGGTTCGAACCGATGAGGTGGAATTCCGTTAAGAAAACGTGCCAGTGGCACGTTTTTAGGAATTCGCCCGACCGAGCTTGCGAGGGAGGGGTCGGCCTTCGCCGAAGGCGAAGCCGGAACCCCGTACACTCCACCATGAATTTCAAAAGGCCGTTCTGACGAACGGTCTTTTTGCTGCCGCTGTGCGCGAGCTGGGCGGGCACCTAGGCGCTTGACGCTTCGCTCGTCGGGCTCTGCGCGTATGGACATACGCTTGGCCCTCCGTCGCGCCTAGCTGCTCCGCCAATCTCGCGCTCGCTGTCTTCCCATGGGCGACCGGTGGCGTTTAGGTTCTTGTAGGTTGGTTATACGGGGTTCGCCCTGATGTCAAATTGCCCAACCTTTTGTCAACATTTCTGGCTTATTGATTGTTTGCTAGCCGCAAAACCATGTTGTTGAAATTTGGGCTCCAAATTCGAAGTGATAGTTTAGAAGTAGGTTAGGGTCGCAATGCGTGATATTTTTCGTGCATGCATCGTAGGACGAAAAGTGCCCTCAGTAAAATACCAGTTCATAATTATACTCAATAAAACTCAATTGAATTGCCAGACCAACAACAACATTCCGACCTACTTCCAACCCGTATCAACTTCGAATTCACGCCCGCTTTTTCAACAACATGCTTCAATGTTGTTGGCAAATGCCTTTGAAACGCTTTTCGCTACGCGTTAACGCACACAAAACGACGATTTCGTGTTGCTTGCCTTCGCCTGCTTGTTTTTTCTTTTCTCTCTTGACGCCTGTGATAAAATACTTGGTTGGACTTTAACTTATCGGAAAGGTTTTATATATGTCAGGACATTCTAAGTGGGCCACCACGAAGCACCGTAAGTTTGCTCAGGACGCAAAGCGCTCCGCGCTGTTCTCCAAGCTCTCCCGTAATATCACCGTTGCTGCGCGCGAAGGCGGCGATCCCAACCCCGAGAATAACGCTTCTCTGGCGGCTGCCGTTGAAAAGGCAAAGGCCAACTCGCTGCCGAAAGACAAGATCAAAGCCGCAATCGACAAGGCTTTTGGCGCTGGTAAAGACGCCGCTAACTACGAAACCGTTGTGTACGAAGGCTACGGCCCGGCTGGCGTTGCGTTCCTGTGCGAGGCGCTGACCGACAACCGCAACCGTACGGCCGCCGATGTTCGTTCCGCATTCTCTCATGCAGGCGGCTCGCTGGGCACTTCCGGCTCCGTTTCCTACATGTTTGAGCGCAGGGGCCAGATTATGGTGGAGAAAGTCATCGAAGGCGACGGCAAGAAAGTGGCGGATCGCCCCAACGCTGTTGACGAGGACGAGTTCATGATGGCTGTTATGGAAGCCGGCGGAGACGAATACGAAGACGGCGACGACCAGTGGATCGTGACCACCGCTCCTTCCGACCTGATGGCTGTGAAGAACGCGCTGGAAGAGCAGGGTATCGAGACCAAGGGTGCCGAGCTTATCATGGTTCCCCAGACCACAACCGCTGTTTCCGTTGTTGATGCAAAGAAGGTTATGCGCTTGTTCGACAAGCTTGAAGAGCTTGAGGACCTGCAGAACGTGTACCACACCATGGAAATGACGGATGAGATCGCCGAAGCCCTGGAAGAAGACGAGTAAATTCGCCGCCTAGGCCGGGCATCTCGGCCTTGCTCTCAGCCTCGCCGCACGCAAGGCGTGCTCGGCTTCGCGCCGACCGACTTGCCTCGGCCGATGCGGCGAATTGGGATTCGTGGGGTCTCGCAGCGGGCGAAACATCTTGCCCGATATGCCGAATGGGCTGGCGTATCTCTGGCGCTGTCACATAAAACTGCACGTAAGGGGCTTGCTTCCGTTTGGAGGCGAGTCCCTTTTCTTATGTTCCCGCAACGGTGCTCCATCATCAATCAAAAGTTTCAAGAAATTTTTTCGAGAAGTTCATGTTGTCGGAATAATCGCTCCAAAACGCACAAATCGACGGTACGGGGCAGGTGGAGAAAGCATCAGCGCGTTCGGTTATGCCGAGTGAATCTCGTGACCTGGGGTTTTTATGGGCGCATCCAACGCGAAGGCGCCTGCACGGCTTCATGCATCTCCTTTTTGGCTCTTCAACCTGCCCCGTACCGTCGATTTGCGCGTTTTCGCGCCCGATTTCCGACAAGATGGCTTGCGGCTTGATGCTCGCTGGGGGCTGGGGTTGCGAAGGCGTCGGTCGGCGGGAAGCCGCTCTTGCTGCTCGAAGCTTCGCCGACGGTCCATCACGGAACGGGGGACGGAGGTTTGTTCCAATTCGCACAGCCGGCAATCCCTTCCTTTCCCAAGGCGACCCTGGGCTGACCTGCTCCCGGGGCTGTCTTCATTTCTGTTGACAAAAGGTGGGGTAATTTGTCAACAATTGCCGTTCTGCGTCACTCTTGAGACAAAAAGCTACTCAGTGTCTCAAGAGTGATGCAGCACTGTTTTTTTGATTCGATAATTCAAATCCGTTCAAGTCATACGCCTCCTAAACTTCTTTTCAGGGGCAGGCGAGGGTCTTGCAAAAGGGGCAAGACGGCCTGCATGAAAAATCGAGAGGAAAGAGGGGTTATGAGCGAAGAAGCAAAGCAAGCTGAAATCAATCAGACGGGCCGCGCCTGGGTTATTGCCATCATAGCAATCATCGCGTCCATTTTGATTTCGGTGAACAGCAACAAGTTGCCCGCTACGGCATCGTTGGTGCTTCCCGCGTTAGGAACCGACGAAGGTGGCATGAGCTTCTTGATGTCGCTTAACGGCTACGTAGGCTTTATCCTGGCGTTTGTTGCTGCAACAATCATCATGAAGCTGGGCACGAAAAAGTCCACGCTGATTGTTCTGGGTTGTGCAACGTTGGGCGCTCTGATCAGTGCACTTGGCCAAACGTATGAAATCTTGGTAATTGGCCGTCTTATCGAGGGCATTGGTTACGCCTGCATTGGAACGGTTATTCCCGTTCTGTTCTCTGAATGGTTCCCGCCAAATAAGCGCGGCGTTCCTATGGGCATTTTCTCCGTGTGGGTGCCGCTTGGCTCCATGTTCATCATGAGCACGTCGGGATTTTTCTTTAACGTAGCCGAGCCTACTACATATCACAACGTGTTCTGGTTTGTATTTGCCCTGCTTGTTGTGGTGACGGTTATCTGGGCAATTGCCGCAAAGAATCCGCAGGTGTCTTATTTGGAGCAAACTGCAGAAGGCGAAGAGGCGCCCAAGGTTTCTGAAGGCTTCAAGAGCTTGTCGTGCTGGGTGGCTATGATTGCATTCGCGGCGTTCGCGTTGGGTACGGCATGCGTCATGAACTTTGAGACGCTGTATATGGTGCAAACTATGGGTATGGATCAGGCTGCTGCAAACAATACGCTCAACATTGCCAACATTTTCGTGGTAATCGGCGGCATTGTAATTGGCTTCGTGATGAACAAAGTTACCAGCAACACTGGTCGTCTGACGATTTTGGTGATAAGCGCTGCTGTTTTAGGTGCGTCTTTCGCCTTGGCTTATACGGTAAGCGGCGCGCTTCTGACGCCTTGGCTGATCGTGTTCGGCCTGAGCAACGGCGTTGTACCTGCGATTTTCTTCACCATGGTTGCCGAAATTGCGCCGCGTCCAGCTCTTGCAAGTGTGTCTTCGACGCTTATGAGCTGCGGTCAGTGCGTGGGCGGCATTCTGTTCGGCGTGGTTGGCGCTGTGGTTATGGCATCCGGTTGGGGTGCATGCACCGGCCTTTTGGCGGGCGTGGGCATTGTGCTGTTCGTTGGCTCGCTGGCGCTGTTGCTGATTATGCGCTCTCGCGACGCCAAGGCGAAGGCAAGCGCAGAATAAAGCGCTGTCACTGTGGCTCGGCTGAGCTTGGCGGTCGCAACGGGCCAAATGCAAAATCGCTTTAACGGCTTCGGCTTCACTATCTCGCGCGAGAACGAGATATGCAAATAAGTACGTAAAGAGATCAACAAAGACAAGTAAAGAGAAGAAACAACGTAAGGAGGAACTATGGAATTCGAAAATGACCTGGGCAAACCTTGGAAGTTCCAAGATGGTGACTTCACGGTATACCGCTCTTCGGTGTGGTCGCCCCCGGGATGTCATCCGGTGGGATGCGGCATTAAGATTTACGTGGATGCAAACGGTAAGCTCGATCACATTGAAGGCGATGAGAATGACCCTATCACGCATGGTCGCTTGTGCCCCAGATGCGTGGCGCTGAAAGATTACGTGTACAACCCGAGTCGCGTGATTTACCCCATGAAGCGCGCGCATTCTCAGCTGGGTCAAGCGGATGCATGGGAGCGTTGCTCTTGGGATGAGGCGCTGGACCTGATTATGGACAACTGGTGCCGCTTGACCGAGAAGTACGGTCGCAAGACCATGGCCATTTTCGTGGGCACCGGTCGCGATGGCATGCTTTCCCAGGACTTCCAGCTTTCCATTTTCCGCACCCCCAACTTGGCTTACACGCAGTCTGGTTACGCTTGCTACCAGCCGCGCATGATGGCTTCTCAGATGGTTTTGGGCGCGCTGTACCCCGAATTGGACTATGCGGGCGGCCTGGAAGGTGGCTACGACGACCCCGAATATCAGGTGCCCGAGCTCATGGTTATGTGGGGCAAGGCTCCGTTGGAATCTAACCCCGATGGCTTCTTCGGTCATAGCGTTGTTGATTTGATGAAGCGTGGCGCTCGTCTGATCAGCATCGATCCGCGCGTTAACTGGCTTTCCAGCCGCGCTGAGCTGCACCTGCGCTTGCGCAACGGCACGGACGCCGCTCTGGCCATGGCCTGCTGCAACATCATTATCAGTGAGGGCCTTTACGATGCCGCCTGGATGGATGCTTGGACGTATGGCTTCAACGAGTTCAAAGAGCGCGTTGCGAACATGACGCCCGAAAAAGCTGCTGAAATCTGCGAGCTGCCCGTTGAGGATATCTACCAGTTCGCCCGCGCCTACGCCGCCGCCAAGCCTGCTTCCATTGCTTGGGGCCTGGCTTTTGACCAAAACACCAACGGCATGCAAGCTGGTCACTGCGTTCTTGCCATGATTTGCATGTGCGGCAATTTGGATGTTCCTGGTGGCAACATCATTGCCGACCTGTCTATGCCCGAAGATCTTACCGCGGAAGCCGCTGCTGGTCAGGCGGGCAATGACACCGATACTCGCGCTTTCATCACCGAGGGCTGGTATCAGATGACCGATGAAGAGCGCGCTGAGTGTGTGGGCATGGATATGTTCCCGCTGTACTGCAATCAGATTACTGGCGCTCAGGCCGACTGCGTGCTGGATTGCCTGGAAACGGACGAGCCATATCCCATCCGCATGGCATGGATTGCCAACTCTAACACGCTGGCTCCCACGAACTGCGCCGAGCCTACGCGTTGGCATAACGGCTTCCTGCGCTCCATTGGCTCCGAGGAAGGCTTTGCCTTTGGCACCGATTGCTTTGTGACGCCTACCATCCAGGCAACGTGCGATGTGTTCCTGCCTATCTCTACCGTTGCCGAGCACGATGGTGTGAACCGTACCCATTACGGCGCGGCTTCTATCACCACTGGTTGCGGCAACAAGGCCATCACGGTGGGCGAAGCAAAGTGCGACCTGGAGATTTACGCCCTGCTGGCCAAGCGCATGGCCGAGCGCTTCCCCGATGACCCCAAGGCGCGCTTCGCGTACAACAAGTACCCGGATTACCACGACTACCTGAACAAGAATCGACTGGAGGGTCGCCATTCCTTCGACGAGGTGAAGGAACTGGTGAAATTCAAGCGCAAGGTGTATTACCGCAAGTACGAATCGGGCAAGCTGCGCCCCGACGGACAGCCGGGCTTCCTGACCCCGACTGGTCGCATTGAACTGTGGTCTTCCATGTACAACCAAAACGGCATGGATCCGCTGCCGTACTACTACGAGCCCGACCAGAGCCCGCGTATTCCCGATGAGCGCGCCGCCCAGCTGCAAAAGGAAATCCCGCTGAGCCCGTTCATTCCCCAGGAGAAGAACGACGAATGGCATGCGCGCGACCTTTCGCACGAGGAAATCATGGAGAAGTATCCGTTTATTCTGTCCACGGGTGCGCGCCGTTTCACGTCGTTCCATTCCGAGCATCGTCAGATTGCTATTCTGCGTGAGATCAACCCCAACCCATTGTTGGAGATCAACCCCGCCGACGCTGCGCGCATTGGTTTGCACGACGGTCAGTGGTGCCGCATTGAGAACCAGTATGGTTCGGCTGCTTACAAGGCGAAGGTGACGCAGAAGGTGCGCGTTGGTCACGTTGAAGCCGAGCACGGCTGGTGGTTCCCCGAGCAAGACGGCTCTGAGCCCAACTTGTTCGGCGTATTCCAAACCAACTGCAACGACCTGGTGCCTACACATCACAACAACAACCTGGGCCTGGGTGCACCGTACAAGAGCAACTGCTGCAATGTGGTGCCCATTGCCGAGAACTACGACGTTGACATGATTGAATTCGACAAGAGATTCGGGGTGAAGTAATTATGCCTAAGTATGCGCTTTTGATTGATTACGAGTACTGCACTGGTTGCCATTCTTGCGAAGTTTCTTGCAAGGAAGAGCATCATCTTCCCGTTGGCAAATGGGGCATTCGCTTGTACACCGATGGTCCTTGGCAGAAAGATGATGCCAATGACCAGGGTAAAAGCTTCAACTTCAACCATATTCCCGTTCCGACTGATCTGTGCGATCTGTGCGCCGAACGTCTTGGTCGAAACCGTGAGCCGGTGTGCGTGCACAACTGCCTGGGCAATTGCATGAGCTTTGGCACGGTAGAGGAAATGACCGCCGAGTTTGCAAAGAAGCCCAAGCAGGTTATGTGGGCTCCCTGCGAATAACGCGGGCTGCTAGCAGATGCCATGTTGACGAAAGGGCGGCACGTCGTCTCTCCCCCTCCTTCTCTTCTTTCCGATTTGCTGCCCTTCTATGCATGTCATTTTTCCCGCCGCGATTCCTTTGGGTGCGCGGCGGGTTTTGTATAATTTACGGGTTAAGGGGGTACTTATGGGGGATATGTCTCAAGAAGGCGGCAAAAGCGGCTGGATTGATGAAAACGCAAAGGGAATCAAGGATGCAAAACTGTCGTTGACCAGCAAAATCGGCATTCTCGCGCTGTTTTGCACCATGAGTGAGTTTGCGATTCTTACACCATCGATTGCGTCGTTTTCGCATCATTTTGTAGGTACCGATATCACGACTATCATGTTTGCGAATAGCATTACGGGCGTAATTTCTGTTCCAGTGAGCATTCTGGTGGGCACGATGCTGCATAAAATTGGCTTCAAGCCAGCGGCGGTTGTTGGTATTTTGGTAATGTCGCTGGGTGGCGCGTTTCCGTTTTTGATGCCAGACATTACCGATTATTCTTACGTGTTTTTTTCACGCGTGCTAGTGGGCCTGGGCTTGGGCCTTATGTTTCCTGTGGGAAACGCGACAATCATTGCTCTGTACGATGGCGAAGAGCGCTCACGACTTTTGGGTTTGGGCATTACCATTCAGTTCGTGTTCAACTTGATTTACACTACGGCGGCAGGTTTTCTAACGGAAATCGGTTGGAATTATTCGTTTTTGGCGTATTTGATTGGTTTTGTGCCGCTGGTGGTGGTTGTTGCCTGGATGCCCGAGGCGAAACCGTTCGTGCGCAGCGCTCTGGCAAAGCAGCAGGCTGCGCGTGCGGCGGAAGGCGTCGCCAGTGGCTTTGTTGCTGCTGCGGCTGGCGCGGCTGCGGAAGGCAGCGCGGGCAGTGTTGCCGCCGGTGGCGTTAGCGACGCCCGGGGGCAGCGTACTCCACATGCGATCTGGGGATATGCGCTGTTTGCTCTGGCGGGGTGGATTTGCGTTGTGGCGGTTCAGGTGGTCACTTCGACCGTTTTGGACGAGCGTGCGCTGGCGGGTTCTGGCCAGGCGGCGCTGGTCATCAATTGCTGCGGTTTAGGCACGATTGCGTCAGGTTTGGTTTTCCCGCGCTTGGTATTGCTTTTCAAGGAGCGTCTGTTTGGTGTTTCTGCATTGCTGATTGTGGTGGGCATTGTGCCGTGTCTTCTTGCCGAAAGCGTGCTTGTGTATGCCGTGGGTGTATTCGTGCTCGGTTTCGGTGGTTCGGCGTTCTTCACGGCGGCACAAGATGCTACGGGCAATATTGCGCCCACCAGTCGTATTCCGTTTGTGAGTGGCATTATGACGTCCATGATGAACTTGGGACCGTTCATTGCACCTTATGTGTTTGCGGCGTCGGTTGCCGCGATGCCCGCTATGGGGTCGAACGCGATATTCCCCGTGCTGATTGCTATGGGCATTGCTGTTGCGGTGATCGGCTTAGTGCATCCTATGAAGGCACTCACGACCGCGCCCGAGCGTTAGTTAGAAGCCTTTTCCAAGAAGAAAGTGTTTGAAATTTGCGGGATCGTTTTGTTTGCTAAGGGGCTCTTTGAGCAGTTCATAGAGCTCCTTGGGAATGCACTCGGTTACCCAGCTGCACATTTCCCGTAATGTACAATCGTATTCGCCGCGATGCCAACAGGGGAGCATCGTTGTTTCCGCATTGACGGCGGCGTCTATCATGAAGAGCATTTTCGGTGTGAGTTTTTGATGGTAACAATCGGTCACGGTGGCGCAAAGAACCGCTTTTCGCGTGCGCGGCGTATATCGATCAAGAGAGTTGTAGTCGGTTGATTTTGCTGCTTCCCTAAAGAAATCAAGGTGGCGCACAATGGCTATTTCTGATTCGTAAAAGCCATCTTCCCAGGTGAGCTCTTTGCCAATAAGGTCAGCGCCTTTCGAGTGGACATAGCGAATGGCCCATTGAACAACTTCGAACTTATCTTGAAAGATGCGATAAAACGTAGCGCGCGTGGCGCCTGCTTGTTGGCATATTTTCGATACGGAAATCTTGTCGATGGATTCTGTCTTCATGAGCTCTTCGAAAGCATCGCATAAAGCCAGCCTTGTTTCCAGGTGGTCAAGGTATGCCAACTCTTCCTTGGTGTGCATGATGTCCCCGTATTTCCCCTGTGCGCAAACTGCGCGATTCTCTCAAGGAGTCATTATACGGCATGGAGGTTGGGTCTGGCAGGGGTGTTTGGGTGCGCGAGTTGTTTCTTTTTGCCGGCTTGTTTGGTTGTGAAAAGGAGGCCAGGTCAATGGCGAAATGCATGTACTGTCATCATTGCGGGAATTGCGGGCCAGGGTCATATAGCGATAACGCGTTGAAGGCGGGGCAGTGCCCTTTTTGTCGCGCTTTGAATGATCCAAGTGCGGTTGTCTGCGCTTCGTGCGGTCGGCCGCTGCCTCTTCCGCCAGGGAGTTGCGGAGTCGGCGGCACTCCCGTTGCATTGCCAGTGGACGCGGGGAAGTAGCGAGACTTTGAGCGAGCAAAATGGCTCTTTTGTTGACAAATTACCCCACCTTTTGTCAACATTTCTAGCCATAATGCCTGATGGAACGCTAAGGTGACCGTGGTATTGTTTTTTGTGCGCTGAAAGGATCATTTCATTTCCTCCTTGCGGCTCTTCTTCAGAACCCGTCGGGAAATATTTTCGGGGACAAACTCTCAACTTCTTTCGTTTTTTAGTCAGCTGGCGCGCTCGGATTGGGCGCGCCAGTCGTGTTTTCCCAGGTCGTGATTTTTGGAGAAGGGGAAGGCGGGCATTTTCTTCATCCAATGCGCTCTGATTTGACTGAAAATCGGCGATTCTTGAGAGTTTTCTTCCCGATTTTTCGTCCAGGGCGTCTGGCGGCGTTCGCGCATGTTGCGAAGACGCCTCTTCTGTTGCTCTCGGGGGTCCGCGCAGCTTGCGAAGGCGTTTTCTCGCCGCACGTAAAGCGCCTTCAAGTCCATCTTGTCGGAAAAGTCGCTCCAATGTGCAAAATATTACGGTTCGGGGTAGGTTGGGTGGGGTGCGATGATGTCTCTGTTTTGGGTTGAGATCTGCGACCTGGGGTTTTGCAGGGTCGATGCGGGTCAAAAGCGGTGGAGCAGCTGGTGTGGCGCGTCTTTTGCGTCCCCGACCTACCCCGAACCGTAATATTTGGGAGTGCGGGACGGCACCTTGCTGCTTGAAGCTTTGCCAACAATCCAAGGTCATCCGCCGGCAACCCTCCCTTTCCCAGGGCGACCCTGGGCTGACCTGCTCCCGGGGCCGCCTTCGTTTTTGTTGACAAAAGGTGGGGTAATTTGACAACAATGCGGACAAAGAAATATGAATGTTTTTGTTGGCGTAATTCTTGCTAAATGCAAGGTGTATGCTATTATATGCGAACAAGTGTTTGGTATTTTGCAAGGCTAAACCAAAGCGATGGATCTTACGTCAAATCGTTCATGCAGGGAAGCCGACCCGAATCCTGTGTTTTCGGTTGTCTCTTTGCTGCCGAAACGTGAGCGCAGGGAAGGCGGGCTGCTTGTTGCGGCAAGAGCGCTACATATTGGGAATTGACCCCGGTCTGGCGAATACCGGCTGGGGCGTCATCTCGTGGAGTGGTGCGCGTCTTTCCTGTGTGGCGTATGGATGTGTGTCTACCGATGCGGGTGCGCCGCTCGCTCAGCGTCTGCTAAAGATAAATCAGCAGATGGAAGCCGTGATTGCACGGTTTTCGCCTGTTGCGGTGGGAATCGAAACGGTGTGGTTCGGGCAGAACATTACGGCGGCGTTCGCTACGGGGCAGGCGCGCGGTGCGGCGCTGGTCGCGTGTGCGCAAGGCGGTCTTGACGTGGGCGAATATACGCCGAAGCAGATTAAGATGGCGGTTGTGGGTGAAGGCTCGGCGGAAAAGGAGCAGGTCCAGTACATGGTTCGGCAGATTTTGGGGCTTGAGCAAGTTCCTAAGCCCGACCATGCGTCCGATGCTTTGGCTGCTGCTATTTGCTATACAACGCACCACGGCAGTTTGTCGGGGTAGCAAGCGTTAGCGGCTTGCAAGGGTGAATGGGAGCCGCTTGGGGCTTCGGATACGGCGTGTATCTCAGAGGCTGATATCCTTGCGCCGCATTTGCAGCTGCGTACCACGGTAACTTGTCGGGCGTACAAGTGTTGGAGCCTTCATAGGGTCGATACAAAGGAAAACAGGAAGGAGCAGTTGATGATTGCTTTTCTGAAAGGCATTGTTGCTGCTAAGTTTGCGCAAAAGGCCTACTTGGACGTAAACGGCGTAGGCTTTGAGGTGAATATGTCGCTTACGAGCATGGCGGCTCTGCCCGATGTGGGTGCGGCGGTATCGGTTCTAACGTATTTGCAGGTGCGCGATGACGGCATGACGCTGTATGGGTTCTCAACTGAAAAGGAGAAAGCCCTGTTCGAGAAGCTGATAAGCGTTTCGAGTGTTGGCCCGAAAGTGGCACTTGCCGCGCTTTCCGCGTTTTCTCCCGACGATTTGATGGCGGCTATTGCCGCGCAAGATGTGGCGAAGGTGTCCAAGATTCCCGGTGTGGGAAAAAAGACGGCATCGCGCATCATTCTTGATTTGAAGGGTTCGTTCGAAATGGAGACGAACCAGTTGCGAATCGATGGTTCGGGCGGCGAAGGTGCGGGCGCTGCGGGTGCAACCTCGCAAGATGCGGGCGTTCGTGAAGCGCTGTTGTCCATGGGGTTTGTCACGTCTGAGATTGACCTTGCATTGAAAGGTGCGCCCGAAAATGCCAATGAGCAGGCTCTTTTGCAATATGCGCTGAGGCGTTTGGGGTCGCTGTAAAGGGATTTATGGTGATTGAGCTTGCTCGTGGTGGCGTCAATGGTTTCGGCGAAAATATCTCTCGGGCGGGGCTTTACCAGCGAGGCTTATCAGGGGGGCTGCTCGAAACCTTCGTGATGGAGGCAGGCGGCCTTTGCGTCTGCTCTGGCGGCTTTGCTCGAATGGCTTTTGGGGCGTGCCTTTCCGTGGCTTTGCAACGGCGCAAGCGGCGGAAAGCGCATGTTGTCGAGTAGATTTGCATAGACGGACGTGCGGTAATAAGCGAAAATGGTGCGTATGAATGGAAATGTTGAAATAGAAGGTATGGTGTTCGAGGCAGGTGCTTCGGGGCAGGGCGCCCGGGGTTCAGTTGCTGCGGGTGTCGATATTCCTGTGCGCGCTGAAGATCGTGCTGTTTCCGCCTCGCTGCAGGAAGATGACCTGGTGCTTGATCGCAGTTTGCGTCCCAAGCATCTGAACGAATACTTGGGTCAACAAAAGCTCAAAGATGCGCTATCGGTGCTTATCCAAGCGGCAAAGCAGCGTCGCGACCCCGTTGATCACCTGCTTTTCGCGGGTCCTCCCGGCTTGGGAAAGACCACGCTTGCTGCAGTTGTTGCAAATGAGATGGGCGCGAATTTGCGCACGACAAGTGGTCCTGCCATTGCGCGCACCGGCGATTTAGCGGCGCTTTTGACGAATTTAGAAGAGGGCGACGTTCTGTTCATCGACGAGATTCATCGCTTGAACAAGATGGTTGAAGAGGTTCTTTATCCCGCGCTTGAGGATTTTGCGCTTGACATTGTGGTGGGAAAAGGCCCTGCGGCGCGTTCCATCCGTTTGGATTTGCCGCGGTTTACCCTGATAGGCGCCACAACGCGCTCCGGTTTGCTGGCGGGTCCCTTGCGCGACCGCTTCGGCATGGCGTTTCGCTTGGAGTATTACACGCCCGAAGAGCTGTCCGCCATTGTGCTGCGCTCGGCGGAGCTTTTGGACGTTGCCATTACCGATGAAGGTGCGTTCGAGATAGCACGCCGCAGCCGTGGAACGCCTCGATTGGCGAATCGCCTGCTCAAACGTGTGCGTGACTGGGTGCAAGTGCGTGGCGAAGGCCGCATCACTAAGGAATCGGCGGCACAAGCACTCACGTTTTTCCAGGTGGACGACATGGGGTTGGATGCAACCGACAACAAGATCCTTGAGTATCTAACGGTGCGATTTGGCGGACGACCCGTTGGTTTGTCCACGCTGGCGTCGGCGTTGTCGGAAGACCAAGGCACCCTTGAAGACATGTACGAGCCGTTCCTTCTGCAGCAGGGGCTGCTTATCCGCACGCCAAAGGGGCGGCAGGCAACGACGCGTGCTTACGAGCATTTAGGGCTGCCTATCCCCGAGAACTTGTAAGCGGTGAAGGCGCAGCAGAGCGTCAATTGCAGCAAATGAAAGGACGAATATGCTTCAGCGTGACTACTTAGTACAGATGATTCAGCAGTTCATTCAGGCAATCATCAACAGCCGCACTACATCGCAGCAAGACCCGCAGTTGGCTGCGGATTCGCTGGAAAATGCGATTGGATCAGCAACCGATATCGATGGCGCAACGCTTTTATCGCTGGGGCCAGAATCCATTGCCTCGGTCATGCAGCTTTCGGGCGTGGACCCACGCGTTGCGGGGTATATCGCGTACAGCTTGCAGCTTGAGGCGGATTATTTGCGCCAGGCGGGAAATGACAGTTTGGCTGCTTTGCGCGATGATCAAGCACGTGCTGTGGCGGAAACATTTATGTGCGATTTAGACGAGGTGCCGCTTGAACTGGGTGAAAAGGACGATTCTGAATAGTTTCTCCGTCAACCTTTTTATTACAAAAGCAAGAAAACATCCCAATCTGCCCGTTTCCTAAATGCAAATGTCGTATTATGAAGCATAACCCAAAAAAGAAGGGTTTAGCGTTGTATGCCATGCAGCGTGGTTGTTTTGATCCCCCGCTTTGCGGGAAAGGAAAGAGGGTACAATGGCGGAAGGTACTGTTAAGTGGTTCAACTCTGAAAAGGGCTACGGCTTCATTTCTCAGAAAGACGGCGAGGATTTGTTCGTTCACTTCTCTGAAATCAAGATGGATGGCTACAAGACGCTCGATGAGGGTCAGGCTGTTTCCTTCGATGTCGTGACCGGCCGCGACGGCAAGCTTCAGGCCAGCAACGTTGTGAAGCTGTAACTCGGGTTTCCATAAGTGCTGAAAAGGGAGGAGGTGCTCAGGCGCCCCCTCCCTTTGTTGTAGAAGGGACATTGTTTTACCTCGCGGCCCGTATACCAGGGGCGCAGGGTGTGGCGCAGCGTGCCCAAACGCGCTCAAAGTGCGGCAGTTCGGAAAAGGGATTCACGATGAAGCAGTATTCGAAACGAGATGAACTTGCTCTGCAGATCATCAATTTGGCGAAAGCGGAAATACTGCTTGAGAACCCTTTTCTTGCCGAAGTGCTGGGGCGTTTGACGAATGAGCCAACATCGCTCGATGGCGCGTCTGCTCAGTCGAAAGAGCTGCATCAGTTCAGCGTGAATGGCGAGACGCTTGGTTTTGATTCAGGTGCTGTTATTGCGCATTTCCGCATGTCAGGCGGAAAATCTCCCAAACATGATTTATTGCATAGCGCGCTGCATTGCGTGTTCCTTCATCCGTTTGTGGGTAAATCCATTGATGTCGATGCATGGAATCTTGCGGCCGATATTGCCGCCGAGCGCGTTGCTGCCGAAGTTCTTGGTCCGCGCGAAGAGCCACGCGGGGCCTCTATTGAACGCGCGCTTTCGTGGATCGAGGACCAGCTGGGCGGTCGCGCAACGGCAGAGAAGGTCTATCGTCGCTTGGCTCGCGGGCAATGGCAGAACATGGTCTCCGCGTGGGAACTTTTGTTCACGTCCGATGAGCACCGTTGCTGGTATGCGCCACCCCTTGATGACCAGGGACTTTCTTCGGGCGAAGCGCAAGTGGATCGCACGGATGATGCAACATGCGGCAAAGAGAACAACGGCGAAGAGCCTCAAGCGGGTCAAGGGGATAAACGTCATTCCGATACGCCACCCGAGCGGGATGAACAGGAAGAGTGGGCTGATGAGCCAGGCGAAAACGAAGCCCCCGATTCGTCGGCAGACTCTTCAGTGCGCGAAGAGCAGCAGCCAAGCGATTATCCAGGGGACGATGCTTCGTCGTTTGCTTCGGAGTCCGAAAACGATGCTGCGCCCGTGCCTTCTGCGGACGATAGCAATCCCGCCCCGTGTGAAACTCAAGCAAACAACGCTTCCGAACAGGGCATTTCTGGCGATAACGCATCTCCTGAAAACGTTTCGCCCACGCCCGATAAGGCACTCCCTGGTCTGAACGCGCCGAACGACCAAGCGGACAAGCCAGGTGCTTCGTCATCGGAAGGCCGCATTTCCGCGCGTGCTCAGGGAGAAGGTGCTGGTGCCGGCAAAGAGATATATGTCAGCCAGCGTGCGGGTGCTCGATTGCGTGATGCTGCTACGCGCGGTGACTTCATGCAGAAGGGTCGGGCAGCTGCGGCGCGGCGAAGCAATGAATTGCGCGACGAATGGGCGCACGTTGCAACGAACCTCTCGGTCAACTTGCAAACGTATGCGCGCGATAAAGCGTCGGCGTTTGCGGATCTTGCCGCGGATTTGGACCAAGTGACCGCACGCCCCGTTGATTATCGGGTGTTTTTACGTCGTTTTGCAGCGTTGGGTGAGGTTATGCGCGCGTCCGACGACGAATTCGACTACGTTTTCTACACGTATGGCCTGCGGTTATACGAAAACTTGCCGCTGGTTGAGCCATTGGAGTACCGCGAGGAAGCGCGCATTCGGCAATTCGTTATTGTCATTGACACGTCGGGAAGCGTGCAAGGCGACATCGTGCGCCGTTTCGTGGACACCACGTTCGATATTTTGAGCAGCACGGAATCCTTCCATCGGGAAGTTCAGGTGCGCATTATTCAGTGCGACGCCACGGTGCAATCGGATGATAAGATTACCAACGTGGCCGATATGAAGAAGTGGCGGCGCGCTTTCCGGTTGCGTGGCGGCGGCGGTACCGATTTCCGTCCCGCGTTCGATTACGTTGATTCCCTGATTGACCAGGGAGAACTTGATGATTTGGGCGGTTTGCTGTATTTCACGGACGGCTGGGGAACCTATCCTGAGCGCATGCCGGCGTATCGGTGCGCGTTCGTGTTTTACGACGAGAATTACCGCGCAGAAAACGTGCCGCCGTGGGCGATGCAAGTGGTTATGGACCAGGCAGCGCTTGACCGTGCGACGCGTGGATAAGCAAAAAGGAGTCTGCAAATGAACATTGCGCAAGCAAGAAAACAGATTAAAGGCGCAGTTCGAGCGTATCTTTCGCGCGATGCGCGCGGTGCGTATCGCATTCCTTTTCACATGCAGCGTCCTTTGATTGTGCTGGGACCTCCGGGTGTGGGAAAGACGGCGATTGTCGCGCAGGTTGCGCAGGAGTTCGATATCAATTTCGTGAGCTATTCCATTACGCATCACACGCGTCAAAGCGCGCTGGGTCTTCCGTTTATCGAAGAGCGCGATTTTGGCGGAACGCGGTATCGCGTGAGCGAATATACCATGAGCGAGATTATTGGTGCTGTGTATCATGCGCAAGAGGAAAGTGGCGTTGAACAGGGAATTCTCTTCCTTGATGAGATTAATTGCGTCTCGGAAACGCTTATGCCCGCGCTGCTTCAGTTCCTTCAGTACAAGACATTCGGCATGCATGCGCTGCCCGAAGGTTGGATTATTGTGGCGGCGGGGAATCCGCCCGAGTACAATCGTGCCGCGCATGAGTTTGATCCCGCGTTGATGGATCGCTTGAAGCGCATTGACGTGGAGCCCGATTTGAATGTGTGGCAAGAATATGCGGCGACGCACGGCGTTCATCCGGCGGTGACCACGTTTTTGGACAACAAGCCGGCGAGTTTTTATAAGGTTCAGGCAAGCGTGCAGGGAACGCGCCTGGTCACGCCGCGCGGATGGGAAGACTTGTCGCGTATGCTACAGGCGTACGAGGCCGAAGAGATCGAAGTTGACGAAGATCTGGTGCATCAGTACCTGCAGGATGACCAAACGTCGCGCGAGTTTGCTTCTTACTACGAGCTGTTCTGCAAATACGAGGCCGATTATTGTGTGGGAGACATTGTGCACGGCGAAAACGCAGAAAGCGTTGCGGCGCGTGCGAGCCAGGTGCGCTTCGACGAGCGCATTGCGCTTATGGGCATGCTGCAAGATGCGATTTTGTTGCGCGTGCATGATGCGATTGAGCGCGAAGAGGCGCTTACGCTTGTGCGCTCCGATCTGCTTGCCTGCAAGGATCAGCTGGAGCAACTGCCGTTTGACCAGGGCGCTCAGTGCCTAGGCAACGTCATCCAGAAGATTTCGGCAGCGTCTACCGTGGGCATGCGTGAGAAGGGGCAGGTGGCCAGCGCCGCCGATGCGAAGGCCGAGCGCTTGCGTGTGTTGCGTGGCGTGATGGCAAGCGTGGCGCGCGGTGCTTCGTTGGGCGCGACCGATGGTTTTCAAGCGGCGAAGTCTGCGTTTAACGAAGAAGTTGCTGCTCAGGGCAATGCGGCCGATGCTGCGCGCGCGGCGCTCGATAATGCGTTTTCGTTCGTTGACCAGGCGTTTGGCGCGGACTCCCAAGAGGCGCTTATCCTGGTGACAAAGCTTTCTTCCGACGCGTTGCTGATAAAGTTTGTCAGCGAATATGGCTCCGACCAGTTCATCAAGCACAATAAAAGCTTGCTGTTTGCCGAGCGCGGTCTTGATTTGATGCAGGCGGTGGAGGCTTTGCGCGCTGAAGAAGAGCTGACAATGCTGCAGGGACCGTTCTATACGGTGGACTAGAACGCGGGTTGCAAAAGGTTTTTCCTGATGAAGCAAGTGAATGTGGGAGATATCGTATCATTTGGCTCGTGGCCTGCGCAGCTCGAGGGTCCGTTCGTGCCGCTTACGTGGCGCGTGCTTGAGGTGCGCGCGAACGGGGATGCGCTGCTTTTGTATCACGACATTATAGAGTGCCGTAGTTTTCACGATTCCAAGGGCGACATTACGTGGCAAAACTGCGATTTGCGCTATTGGCTGAACGCGGTGTTCTTCACGCATGCGTTTTCATCTGAAGAGCAGGCGTTGGTGGTTCCCGAAACGTGTGCGGCGGAAGACAATGCTGTTTTTCGTACGGAAGGTGGCGGCGATACCGAGGACTTTGTGTTTTGTCTTGGCCTTGAACAGGTGAAACGTTTCTTTTCGGTTGATGCCATGCGGCAAGCGCACCCTACGGCGTATGCGAAACGCGCGCCGTTTACGTGCTGGTGGTGGTTGCGTGCGCCGGGCGGTCACCAGTTTTCGTGCGCTGCGGTGGCGGAAAACGGGTCCATCGATTACAACGGGTTTCATGCATCGCTTGATTGCATTGGGGTGCGTCCCGCTGTGGTGGTTTCGGGCGCTGCGATTGCAGGAGCCACCCCGAACGCACCCTGCGACCAGGCATTTCTTCCCGATGCACCTCTGTTTCCCCATGCGGGCGCTGCATTGCGTTACGGATTGGTGGATCAAGCGGCGCATTTGCTGCAGCGTGAGCATTTGCGCGCGGAAACTGCGCAAGTGGCTCTTTCGGGCGGGGCACCCAGCATCACCGCCGTGCTTCGTCTTCTTGAACAGGGAGAACTATCCGATGCAGACATCTTCCACCTGTGCAACGCGGCCATACGTCTGAGTGCCGTTAATACGGCAGCGCGCCTGGCGGACGCCCTTTCTTTCGACCCTGATCGCTTTCGTCGCTTGCTCAAAACGGCGGTGGAAAAAGGGAACGCCGATTTCACCCAACTGCTGTTGGACAAGGGTGCATCGGGCAAAGGCTTTGGCGCGGCGTATTTGAAGATGGGCGTGCGCGATGACGTTGCTCGTTGCGCGCTTATTGCCGATCCGTCGGCGGTTTTCGATTGCTGGGACGTGCTGCAGACACTTCCTTGCGTGGCTTGCTTTGCGGTGGGGCAGTGCAAAGAGCGCGGGCAGCTTGCTGTTGCGGCGCAGCTTCCCCATGTTTTGACGGTTCTTGCCCAGGCGAATGCGTTGGATGAGCTGGATGCATTGCTTTCGATTGACCAGACGGCGCAGTTTTTCGTACGCGACGATTACGCTCAAGCGCTCGATGCGGCTAAACGGGCGGGCTTTGGATCCGCTGTTGCGTTGCTTCTGGACCGTCAGGCGGCGCGATTTCATGAGCCTCGTGTGGGGGCGCGCCCCAATTTGGCGCTTTAGCCCTGTTCGCGCGGCCGTATAAGGTACAATGCCGCTGGAATGTATTGTTTGCAACCTTTTCGCGATAGTTTGATGTGTCGTTGTTTTCTGCCTGAATACATAACGCTGAACGGGGATTTTGCTGTTTCCGGTAGAGAGTGGCGCAAACGAGTCGCGTTGATGACCCACAACGAAAGAGAAGAAGCACTATGACTGATTTTATTGAAGGACGCCGTGCGCTGGTTGAGGCGCTTCGTACCGACGTGCCCATGCGCTACGTTCTTATGGCGGACAATGTGAAGCGCGATTCGCTTATCAGCGACATTGAGCGCAAGTGCCGCCAGCGCGATATTGAAGTGCGCAAGGTGCCCAAGAAAAAGCTGGACGACATGTCGGAACGCGGCTCTCATCAGGGCGTTATGGGAGCAACAAAGCCGTTTGAGTACGTTGGCACGCGCGACATTGTGAACTCGGCGCAGGCATACGCCGAAGAGCATGATGGTCGTGCGCTGGTGGTTATCCTGGATCACATCACCGATGCGGGCAACCTGGGCGCGATCATCCGCAGCGCCGATGCTGTGGGCGCAAGTGGCGTGATCATTCCGTCGAAGCGCGGGGCATCCGTGACTGCTGCCACGTACAAGAGCTCGGCGGGTGCCGTTTCGCACGTGCCTGTGGCGCGCGTCGCTAACTTGAACGACTCCATTGAGCGCCTGAAGAAGGAAGGTTTTTGGATTGCCGCGGCAAGCGAGCAGACCGATGGCACCATTTGGGATTCCAACTTGAAGGGTAAGATTGCGCTGGTTATGGGCAATGAAAATGAAGGCGTTTCGCGTCTGGTGCTTGATAACTGCGACTTTGCCGTTGCGCTGCCCATGGAAGGCAAGGTTGGTTCTCTGAATGTTGCTCAGGCGTTTACCGCCTGCGCATATGAGTGGCTGCGTCAGAATCGTTAGTGGTTCTGACGGCTTTGCTGCAGCGGTGGCCTGAGTGATTCGCTGCTGCCGTGCTGATGTGGGGTTTCTTACCACTGTAGCGACTTAGATGCCTTGCTGCTGCGCTGATGTGGTGTTTCCTTGCTGGTATTGTAGCGATAATGCATGAAAGGGGAGTGCGACTATGGGATTGTTTGGAAAGAAAAACGAAGACGGTTTCGGTACGTTCGTGGATTCCGATGGGCAAATGCAGGTTGCTATGAAGTCGGGAAATATGACGTTTGCCAATGGCGAGACGTATTTCGGCATTGGCAACAATATGGCTACCGACACTAAAGGAAACCTGTATTACAAGACGGGCGATATGGTCTTTGGCTCCGATGGAAGCTCGCATATGAAGTTTGGGGATAACCCGACATTCTTTGTATAGGCGGCTGCGCGTAGGCACGTGCGTAATGCCTGTTTCTTACGCTTGTTTTGACAAAAATAGGAGGAATTTCAAAAAAATTGAAATTCCTCCTATTTTTCTATATCGCAGTAGAAGAGAAATAGGAGGAAATCATAAAAAAGTTTATTTCCTCCTACTTTTTGAAAGCATTTAGCGATGCGAGGAGCGTAAATTGGACCCAAAGCGGTTGATTTGCCTAAAATGCCCTTAAAAAATAGGAGAAAATTAAAAAATAATTAAATTTCTCCTATTTGTAGTTAAACTATCGCGCGAGAAATAGGAGAAAAATGAAATTATTTCAATTTTCTCCTATTTTGCCGTATTAAGGCCTTTTGAGGCGTCCGTTTTTTTTATGCTGCTGTTAGCAATGAGGTTCCAGCCTGCGGAATGCTGAGCTGTACCCATACTGCTCGTCTGCTACCCACGTGTTTCGCGCCGCCGGTAGTCCTCTGTCCATTTGCGCCTTGTCGTTGCTGCTCCTTGCATCTGTAGAAGACTTGGGCTTTTATCTTTAAGCGTATGCCTTGCCGCACGCAAAGGCGTACAATAGGGTGCTATGGCAATTCAACGTAAAAAATATCTCCTGGTCGATGGCTACAACGTACTGCGGTCGGGTTCCCGTTATCGTGATATAACGGGTCCCGATTACACGCACGATGCATTCAACCGCGCGCGCGAAACGCTCATCAAAGATGTGGGCAGCTACGCAAACGCCGGCTACACCGATGCCACCATTGTTTTCGATGGCGCGCAAAACGAAATGTCCACGGGTGCACCGCAGCGCATTGGCGGCGTGCGTATTATGTTTTCTCCGCGGGGCGTTTCCGCAGATCACGTGATTGAAAAGCTGGCGTATGAATATCGCGAGCGCGGTCTGGAGTGCATTGTGGTCACCAGCGACGCTTCCATTCAAGACGCAACGTTTGGCGGCGGCATTGACCGCATGAGCGCGAACGGGTTCTCGCGCGAAATGGAAATGCACTACGAAGACGCCTACTTGGACGAGCAGCCGGGCACAGCGGAAAAGAACACGATTGAGAGTCGCCTGGGCGCCGATGTTGTGGCTAAGCTGCGCGCACTGCGTGATGGGGGTAGCAACTAACGCGCGCCATCGAGCACGGCTGCACGGCGTGAACCTTGGCTGCCTTTGATCGTTGGCTCGGTAGTAATTGCGGTGACCTTCGCATCCCAACAGCAGACCCTTCATGGAGGTAGCCGCCTTGCCGCAGTGCGTTCGATCCGGTCGTTTCCCGTGCTCGCAGCCTTACGCTTCCGCACGGAAAACCCACAAAAACTTCACTACTCGTAAAAATTTTTCTTGACCTGGTATTTTATTGCGCGTATTATGAACAATCGCGTATTTTTACCAAACCCGATGTTTCAAGGGGTGGGGAACCCCGCGGAAACAAGGAAGGAAAAAGCACTGTGACCAGGAATTATAGAACCCGCAGAAGCTTTGCGAAGATTCCCGACGTTATGGATGTCCCGAATCTGATCGCAATCCAAACGGAGAGCTTTGAGTGGTTCAAGACGGAAGGCATTCAGCAGGCTTTTGCTGACGTGGCTCCCATCGAGAACAACGCTAAGACTCTTCGCGTTGAATTTGGCGCACATCACTTTGGCGAACCGAAGCACGGCGTTGACGAATGCAAGGAGAAGGACGTTTCCTATCAGGCTCCTTTGTTCGTGGACGTGCGCTTCATCAACCTTGAAACGGGCGAAGTCAAAGAGCAGAACGTCTTTATGGGCGATTTCCCTCAGATGACTCGTCGCGGCACCTTCATCATCAATGGCACTGAGCGTGTTGTTGTTTCTCAGTTGGTGCGTAGCCCGGGCGTGTACTTCTCGTCCGAGCGTGACAAGACGTCCGACAAGCTTATCTACAACGCTAAAGTTATTCCGAGCCGCGGTGCTTGGTTGGAATTCGAAACGGACAAGCGCGACGTGCTTTCCGTGCGTATCGACCGCAAGCGTAAGCAGCCGGCAACGCTGTTGCTGCGCGCGCTGGGCGTTGCTGAAACGCGCGACGAAATCATCGAGCTGCTGGGCGCCAACGAAATGGTGCTGCGCACGCTCGACCGCGACCCCGCCACCACGAAGGAAGAAGCGCTTATCGAGCTGTACAAGCGCTATCGTCCCGGCGAGCCGCCCACCATTGACTCCGCACGCGCAACACTGGAAGGCCTGTTCTTCAGCCCGCAGCGCTATGACCTGGCAAAAGTCGGTCGTTACAAGATCAATAAGAAGCTGGGCTTTGACCCTGAATTCGATGCCTCCACGCTGACCGAAGAGGACATCGTGAAGTCCATGCAGTACATTGTGGCACTGCACGAGGGCGCAGAAGGCGTTACCACCGATGACATCGACCACTTTGGCAACCGCCGCATTCGCACCGTGGGCGAGCTGATCCAAAACCAGTTCCGCATTGGTCTGACCCGCATGGAACGCAATGCTCGCGAGCGCATGAACACTCAGGAAGCCAGCGAAATCACGCCGCAGTCCCTGGTGAACATCCGCCCGGTGGTGGCCTCCATCAAGGAATTCTTCGGCTCTTCGCAGTTGTCCCAGTTCATGGACCAGGCAAACCCCGCTGCTGGCATTACGCACAAGCGTCGTTTGTCCGCCTTGGGTCCGGGCGGTCTGTCGCGCGAGCGCGCAGGCTTCGAAGTTCGAGACGTTCATACTTCTCACTACGGCCGTATGTGCCCCATTGAGACCCCTGAAGGCCCGAACATCGGCCTGATCGGCTCGCTGGCAACGTACGCTCGCGTGAATCCGTACGGCTTCATTGAAACGCCGTACCGCCGCGTGGTTGACGGTAAGGTGACCGATGACGTTGACTATCTGACCGCCGACGAAGAAGAAAATCACACCATTGCGCAGGCAAACGCTGAGTTTGACCCCGAGACGCGCGAATTCGGCTCCGTGGACGCAAACGGCACGTTCGTTCCTGCGGCCAAGGTTTTGTGCCGTACTAAGAATTCCTCTGGCGAGTTCGGCGACCCTGCCGAAGTTTCCCCCAGCCAGGTGGACTACATGGACGTTTCTCCTCGTCAGATGACTTCGGTTGCAACGTCGCTGATTCCCTTCTTGGAGCACGACGACGCAAACCGCGCCCTGATGGGCTCCAACATGCAGCGTCAGGCTGTGCCGCTGCTGCGCCCGTCCGCACCGCTGGTTGGTACGGGTATCGAGCATCGCATTGCCGTTGACTCGGGCGAAATCCTGGTCGCCCAGAATCCCGGCGTTGTCGATTACGTTGACGGCATGACCATTACCATTCTGACCGACGATGGCGAATACGACGAATACGTTATTCCGAAGTTCCAGCGCTCCAACCAGAGCGGCTGCATCAACCACAAGCCCATCGTTCGCAAGGGCGACATTGTTGCTGCGGGCGACGTTTTGGCGGATGGCCCCAGCTGCGATGGCGCTGAGCTGGCCCTGGGTCAGAACCTCATGATTGCTTACATGCCGTGGGAAGGTTACAACTACGAAGACGCTATCATCTTGTCCGAGCGTGTTGTGTCCGAGGACTTGCTGACGTCTATCCATATCCACGAGTACGAACTTGACGCACGCGACACCAAGCTGGGCGCCGAGGAAATCACCCGTGAAATCCCCAATGTGGGCGACGATATGACCGTGAACTTGGATGCCGATGGCATCATTCGCATTGGCGCCGAAGTGCACCCGGGCGATGTTCTGGTAGGCAAAGTCACCCCGAAGGGTGAAACCGAGCTCACTGCTGAAGAGCGCCTGCTGCGCGCCATCTTCGGTGAGAAGGCTCGCGAAGTCCGTGACACTTCGTTGAAGGTGCCTCACGGTTCCGGCGGCCGCGTTATTGGCATTTACCGTCAGTCTCGCAGCAAGGGCGACGATTTGGCACCGGGCGTAAACGAGCTCGTGCGCGTGTTCGTGGCTCAGAAGCGTAAGATCCAGCAGGGCGACAAACTGTCTGGTCGTCACGGTAACAAGGGTGTTATTTCCCGCATCCTTCCGATTGAGGACATGCCTTATTTGGCCGATGGCACGCCGATTGACGTTATGCTGAACCCGCTGGGCGTTCCTTCTCGTATGAACGTCGGCCAGCTGCTTGAGAACCACCTGGGCTGGGCTGCTAAGTGGGGTTGGTCGGATGATCCCGAGTCCACCGAGCCGGTGGAAGGCCCCATGTACACGGCAACGCCGGTGTTCGACGGTGCTACCGAGCAGGAGATTTCTGCATGCATCGAGGCCGCAAACCGCAACTTGATCAACATCAACCATGCGAAGTACGGCGACAAGGCGCGTGACGAATTTGTGCCGCAGCTGTCCCATACGGGCAAGACCTGGCTGTTCGATGGCCGCACGGGCGAGAAGTTCCGCGAGCCCATTACCGTTGGCCAGACCTACATTTTGAAGTTGGGCCACTTGGTTGACGATAAGATCCACGCTCGTTCGACAGGCCCTTACAGCTTGATTACGCAGCAGCCTTTGGGCGGCAAGGCGCAATTCGGCGGCCAGCGCTTCGGCGAAATGGAAGTTTGGGCGCTGTACGCTTACGGCGCATCGAACGTACTGCAGGAGATTTTGACCATCAAGTCCGACGACACCGCCGGCCGCGTGAAGTCTTACGAGGCCATTGTCAAGGGCGAGAATCTGCCCGACGCCGAAGTGCCCGAGTCCTTCAAGGTTCTTATCAAGGAAATGCAGGCACTGTGCCTCAACGTTGAGCTCAAGGGCGAAGGCAAGGATCTCTTCGAGGCGCAGGGCCGCCACGAAGACGGCGATGACCAGCAGATTCTGGATACGCTGACCGCTGACGCAAAGAAGGCGGAGCAAGAAGAAGAAAGCGCGATTGACGATATCGCTGCTGGATTGGATGAACTTATGGGCGATTTGAACATCGGCAACGATGTGAACGACCTTATCGGTGAAGGGGAGGAGCTGTAAACATGACAACTGAATTTGACGTTAACAACTTCGATGCCCTTCGCATTTCCGTTGCCAGCGCTGAAGATGTGCGCAGCTGGTCTCGCGGCGAAGTGAAAGAGCCCGAAACCATCAACTACCGCACCCTGAAGCCGGTAAAAGACGGTCTGTTCTGCGAAAAGATCTTCGGCCCCACGAAGGACTGGGAGTGCTCATGCGGCAAGTACAAGCGCGTGCGCTTCAAGAATATCGTGTGCGAAGTCTGCGGCGTTGAAGTGACCCGTTCCAAGGTCCGCCGCGAGCGCATGGGCCACATTGAGCTTGCCACGCCGGTAAGCCACATTTGGTACTTCAAGGGCTCCCCTTCGCGCATGGGTTATCTTTTGGATATCCCGCCGAAAGAGCTGGAGAAGGTGCTGTACTTTGCAAGCTCCATCATCACGTCGGTCGATGATGAGGCACGCGAAGAAGACGAAGAGATGCTGCGCGACGAACTGGCGGCTGACCTGGAAGAACTCGATGCAGAGCGCGATCGTTTGATCGAGTCTACGCGTCGTCTGTCCACCGATTACGTGCCCGACGAGGACGAGTTCGTGGACGACATCGATGAAGACGAGCGCATGCTTCCCGAAGAAGTGGAAGAAGAAATCCAGGACATCATCGACGAATACGAAGAGCGCAAGATTCTGCGCAAGGACGCATTCGACGAGTTTATGCGCATTGTGCCTAAGCAGCTCATTTCCGATGAAGCGCTGTACCGCGAGATGCGCCTGAACTACAAAGATTACTTCACCGGTGGCATGGGCGCCGAGGCTATCCGCGACCTGCTGGATGCCATTGACCTGGAAGAAACTGCTGTTGAGCTTGCTGAAATCATTGAAACCGGCAAGGGTCAGAAGCGCGCCAAGGCTATCAAGCGCCTGAAGGTTGTGGACGCGTTCATCAAGTCCGACAACAAGCCTTCCGACATGATTCTGGACGTTATCCCGGTTATTCCGCCGGAGCTTCGTCCTATGGTTCAGCTGGACGGCGGCCGTTTTGCGACCTCCGACCTGAACGATCTGTACCGCCGCGTGATCAACCGCAACAACCGTTTGAAGCGCTTGTTGGATTTGGGTGCGCCCGAAATCATCGTGAACAACGAGAAGCGCATGCTGCAGGAAGCCGTTGACTCGCTGTTCGATAACGGCCGTCGCGGTCGTCCGGTGGCTGGTCCTTCCAACCGTCCGCTGAAGTCCCTGTCCGACATGCTCAAGGGCAAGCAGGGCCGCTTCCGTCAGAACTTGCTGGGTAAGCGCGTTGACTACTCCGGCCGTTCCGTTATTGTTGTTGGCCCGTCCCTGAAGCTGCATCAGTGCGGCCTGCCTTCGCAGATGGCTTTGGAACTGTTCAAGCCGTTCGTAATGAAGCGCCTGGTTGAGCTTGAGTTGGCGAACAACATCAAAGCTGCAAAGCGTGCTGTTGATCGTGGCGCAAGCTTTGTGTGGGACGTTTTGGAAGAGGTTATCACCGAGCACCCCGTGCTGTTGAACCGCGCACCTACGCTGCACCGTTTGGGTATTCAGGCGTTCGAGCCCGTGTTGGTTGAAGGCAAGGCTTTGAAGCTGCATCCGCTGGTTTGTACCGCGTTCAACGCTGACTTCGACGGCGACCAGATGGCTGTGCATGTGCCGCTGGGCGTAGAAGCTCAGGCTGAGGCCCGCGTTCTCATGCTTTCCGCGAACAACATTAAGTCCCCGGCTCATGGTCACCCGCTGACTGTTCCTACTCAGGACATGATCATCGGTCTGTATTATCTGACCGCTGCTCGTGATGGTTTCCCGGGCGAAGGCCGCGTATTCATTGACATGGATGACGCGTACAACACCTACGAAGCGCGCGCTGACCTGGACCTGCAGGCCAAGATTATCGTGCGTTTGCCCAAGGACACCACGGTTGCCACGGCGTACAAGCAGTACGAATACCACAAAGCGGGCGACCGCATTGAGACCACCGTTGGCCGCATTGTGTTCAACCGCATTCTGCCCGATGACTTCGAGTTCTTGAACTACGGCATGGATAAGGGTCAGGTCACCACGCTTGTCGAGGAAGTTTGCAACCGTTACCCGCTGGCCGATGTCCCCGCGATTTTGGACGGCTTGAAGGCTGCTGGCTTCCACTACGCAACGCGCGCTGGCGTTACCGTTTCCGTTTACGACGCTACGATTCCTCCTGCAAAGGTGCAGATTTTGGCCGATGCCGACGAGCAAGTTGCCAACATCGAAGAGGAATACGAGATGGGCCTCATGAGCGACGAAGAGCGTCGTAAGCAGGTCATTTCCGTTTGGGAAACCACGACGGACGTTGTTGGTAATGCCATGAACGACAACTTCGATCGCTTCAACCCCATCTACATGATGGCGCACTCTGGTGCTCGTGGTAACATGAAGCAGATTCGTCAGCTTGCCGGTATGCGTGGCTTGATGGCTGACCCGAAGGGTGAATACATCGAGATCCCGATTAAAGCAAACTTCCGCGAAGGCTTGTCGGTTTTGGAATACTTTACGTCTACCCATGGCGCTCGTAAGGGTCTGGCCGACACCGCTCTGCGTACTGCAGACTCTGGTTACCTGACTCGTCGTCTGGTTGACGTTGCGCAGGACGTTATCATTCGCGAGCACGACTGCGGCACGTCCGATGGCGTTGACTACGAGCTGCGCGACACGAAGGGCAAGGCTGACAGCAACTTGGTGGGCCGCGCCGTTATCGATGACGTTTACGCGAAAGATGGCTCGCTGATTATTGCTGCGGGCGACTTCATTAGCAGCGTTGACCAGGTCAACAAGATGATCGATGCTGGTCTTGACTCCGTAATGGTGCGCACCATTATGACCTGCCATGCCGAGCATGGCGTTTGCCAGAAGTGCTACGGTTGGGACTTGGCCACCGCGCGCCCCGTTTCCATTGGTACGGCTGTTGGTATTATCGCAGCTCAGTCCATTGGTGAACCGGGTACGCAGCTGACCATGCGTACGTTCCACACCGGCGGCGTTGCGGGCGGCGACATCACCGGCGGTCTGCCGCGTGTTCAGGAGCTGTTCGAGGCACGCAAGCCGAAGGGCTTGGCTGTTCTCGCGGAGATCTCCGGCACCATGCAGGTCACGGGCGACAAGCAGACCAAGACCATCACCATCCACGACCAGGAAGGCAACTTCCGCGAGTACGTGGTGCCGGCTCGTGCCCAGCTGATGCAGGGTCTGAGCGATGGCGACCAGGTGACCATTGGCCAGCAGATCACGCGTGGTTCCGTGAACCCGCACGACTTGCTGCGCTTGACCGACCCGAACACCACGCTGCGCTACATTGTGACCCAGGTTCAGGACGTTTACGTGAGCCAGGGCGTAGAAATCAACGATAAGCACATCGAGGTTATCGCACGTCAGATGCTTCGCAAGATTGTTGTTCAAGAAGCAGGCGATTCCGACTTGATGCCGGGTCGTCAGATGAACCGTTTCGAGTTCCAGAACATTGCTGACGAGCTTATCGCCGAAGGCAAGCAGCCGCCTGTTGGACAGCCGCTGTTGCTGGGCATTACGAAGGCTTCTTTGGCAACCGATTCGTGGGTTTCTGCTGCATCGTTCCAGGAGACCACGAAGGTTTTGACCGACGCTGCTATGGAGGGCAAGACCGACAACCTGATGGGTCTGAAGGAAAACGTTGTTATGGGCAAGCCCATTCCTGCAGGTACGGGTCTGCTGCGCTACCGCAAGGCGGGTCTGACGTACAAGGGCGTTCCGGTGACCAAGGAAGAAGGAAACCAGCTGCCCGATTACGCACCGGCATTGCTCACGGAAATCGAAGAGCTGCTGCCTAAGCAGGAAGAGTGGTCCGTGGATGACGACGGCTACTTGGCACCGGGTTCGGGCCTGAGCAGCTTCTTGAACGGCTATGGCACGTATGGTCATCGCATTCAGCTTTCCGATGAAGATGCGCGCCTGTACATCTTCGATGACCTGGGAGTTTCCCAGCGTTGGGCGAACAAGTTCTCCGAGGCTGGCATTGAGACCGTTGCCGACTTGGTGGGCAAGACCGAAGACGATCTGCTGCGTATCGAGGGCATTGGTAGCAAGGCAATCGAAGAGCTGGAAGAGGGTTTGAAGGCCCACGACCTGATGTACGTCATTGAGAACGACTTGGCGGCATCGAAGGACGACATGAGTCAGCTGCTGGATATGGTCTTCTCGCCGGATGACACCATTTTGCTGGGTGGCGACACGTTGCCGTCCTACAACATGGATGACGAGGATATGCTGGGCGAGGCTCTGCCGCCGCGCACGTATCGTCGCAACCCCGAAGAGCTTGATGCTCTGCTGGGCGGCTTGAGCGGTCTGGGTTCTATGGGCTTTGACATCACCGATGAGGAGTCCGAGAACGCCAAGAACGACGAAGAGAATCAAGACGAAGAGTAAGCTTTCTGCTTGATGCTTCGGATTGGTTGCTCGCTTGAGGGTTATACCAGATAGCGAGCGTGATTTGAGCTGCATGGCTCAATCGATTGCATGTTATGCGGGGCGGTTGCCAGGAATGGCAGCCGCCCTGTTTTATGTGCACCAAAGCGAGTGCCGCGGAGTACCCTGAACGCGCTATGAGGCAGCGGTGAAGGTGTGCGCGTGAACGCGGCTTGGGCGAGCTATGGAGATGCGCTGCTGATGTATTCCCTTTGCGCACAAACGGCTTCTGCGCCTTTCTTGGTAAAATGACAGCAATGCGTTGCTGTAGGAAAGGAGCACCGTTGAGCACCAGGAACTATTCGCAAAGAAAGCCGCTCCCTCGATTTCTCTTGCCGTTGTTCGTGATTTGTTTTTGCGTGTGCCTTGTTGCCGTTGGCATGATTTGCTGGGGGTACTTTCAGGGAAGCCGCATGTACAACAGCGTTGCCCAAAACGCATTGCCCAATTTAGACGTCTCCGATGATCAGGTTCTTGATACGCAAGTCGATTGGGATGCCCTGCGCGAAGTCAATCCCGAAACAGTTGCATGGGTTTACTTGCCTGACACGGAGATAAATTACCCCATTGTCCAAGCAGAGAACAACGAAAAGTATCTCAAGACCGACTTCCAGGGCGAAGTGAATTGGGCAGTTTCCTATGGTGCTATTTTCCTGGATAGCAATTGCGCGGCAGATTTCAGTGACCGCAACAGCTTCTTCTACGGCCACAACATGAATAATGGCGCCATGTTTGCGACACTTGCGAATTTCGGCGATGACCAGGTGTTTAATAATCATCGCACCGTGTATCTGTTTACACCCGAACGCAATTATCGTTTGGAATCCTTCGCGTTTCTGCACGTACCCTCTACCGATTTTTTGGTGCAGCCCGATATGGAAAGCGATATCCATCAGCGCGCTTACTTGCAAACGCAGATAGACCGCAGCTTGGTGCATCCGAGCGAGGGTTTCCCGAATCCTGGATCCATCGACCATGCCTATGTGCTGGTGACCTGCGATAATCTTCCATCCGATGGCAGATATGCGCTCTACTGTCGCGAAGTTGAGTCGCGTTAGACTTCGCATTGTTGACAAATTACCCCACCTTTTGTCAACAATTTTGGTTTTTCCGACGGTTTGCTGCCGCACGAATTCCATGTTGTTGAAAAATGCCCTCTGATTCGAAGTTGTGATAGGTTGGAAGTAGGTACGGGTCAAAAATAAGCGCAATTTTGGGGTTCGAGAGCGCGTGCTATAAACCAACTCTTGAAAAACCGCAGGTCAAAGCGTTGCTCAAAAACGATAGGTAAATTATCGCAATTTCGACCTACTTCCAACCTATCGCAACTTCGAATTTGACATAGTTTTTTCAACAACCAGTGCTTTTAAGGGAATAGTTTGCCCACGAGCAGCGTGTTTCGGTACAATAAGTGCAGTATAAATTAGCAAATCCGTTCATACTGTCTTATGAGCATTCTCTACGAAAAGGACGATTGCCGTGAACACTGAAGAAACCCAGAATTCCGCAATGACCACTTATGCCCAGGCGGGCGTTGATACCGCCGAAGGTGCGCGTGCCGTGCGCGCTATTAAAGAGACCGTGCATTCCACGTATCGCCCCGAGGTTGTGGGCGACATCGGTGGTTTCGGCGGCCTGTTCAGCGTTGCCGCCGCTAAGAATATGGAAGATCCGCTGCTGGTTTCCGGCACCGACGGCGTTGGCACGAAGTTGCAGCTTGCTCGTCTTCTAAACAAGCACGACAGCGTGGGCATTGATCTTGTTGCCATGTGCGTGAACGACATTCTGGCAACAGGTGCTGAGCCGCTGTTCTTCCTGGACTATATTGCCGTGGGCAAGCTTCAGGCCGAAGCGGTTGCCGACGTTGTTGCCGGTATTGGTGAAGGCTGCCGTCAGGCAGGATGCGCCCTGATCGGTGGCGAGATGGCCGAGCATCCGGGCGTTATGGACCCCACCGATTACGACTTGTCGGGCTTCTGCGTGGGTATTGTTGACCGCGTGAAAATGCTTGATCCCGAAACGGTCAAGGAAGGCGACGTGCTTATTGGCTTGGCTTCCACGGGTCTGCATTCCAACGGCTATTCCTTGGCGCGCAAGGTGTGTGTTGGCGATAAAGCCGCTGATGAAATCTCGGTTCCGCTGGACGAACTCAACGGCAAGACCGTTGGCGAGGCGCTGCTTGAGCCGACGCGTATTTATGTGAAGTCTGTGCTTGCCACGCTGAAGGAAGTCCCTGGCGCCGTGCACGCGCTGGCGCACATTACGGGCGGCGGCATTACCGAGAACCTGGATCGCGCGCTTCCTAAGACGGTAAATGCGCAGGTCGAGCTTGGCTCGTGGCCCGTTGTTCCTATTGCGAAGTACACGTGCGCCGCAGCTGGCCTGAACGAGACCGAAGCACTTAAGACGTTCAACATGGGCATTGGCATGGTGCTTATCACGGAAGCCGACAAGGCAAGCGAAGTTGAAGCAGTGCTGGCAGCCCAGGGCGAAAAGACGTATCGCATTGGCCAGATTGTTGCAGGCGAAGGTGTGGTGACGTATACGGGCGAAGGCAAGTTGCTGTAAGTAACTGGACCTGAAGCAGGTTTTGAAATGTAGGGGAGGTCCGAAGAGGTTCCGTTCGCAATCCAGCCTTTATGGTTTTGAATCGAATCAAAATAAGAAGGCTTCCCAGGGCGAACTTCACCTCTTCGGACCTCCCTGGTTTACCGAGCTCAAGAGGCGGTTCGGAAGGGGCAAGGGGTTCGCTCACAATCCGCCGCTTAATTGTTTTTAATCGATTAAAAATAGAGCGGCTCCCAGGGTTTGCTCACCCCTTGTTTTCTTGCCTTCGCCCGTTATGGGAGTGCGCAGGTTGGGGTTGAAGAGGTTTCGTTCGCAATCCAGCCTTTATGGTTTTGAATCAAATCAAAATTAGAAGGCTTCCCAGGGCGAACTCCACCTCTTCAACCCCTGGGAGTGCTCGGTTATTCGGCGAGTTATTGAAAAGAAAGGGAGTTTGTCTATGCTGAAAATTGGCGTGCTGGTTTCGGGGTCGGGCACGAATTTGCAGGCGTTCATCGATGCGATTGCCGCAAAAGAGCTTGATGCGGAAATCGTGCTGGTTGTTTCCTCGCGTCCCGATGCGTACGGCATTGAACGTGCGAAGGCGGCGAACATCCCTGTTCTGGTATTGAACAAGGGCGTTTACGCTGATCCGGAAGCCGCCGATGTGCGCATTGTTGTAGCGTTGCAGGAAGCAGGCGCGAAATACGTGTTCATGGCGGGCTATATGCGCATGGTGACCCCCGTGATGCTTGATGCCTTCCCGAATCGTGTGGTGAATTTGCATCCGGCGCTTCTGCCCTCGTTCAAGGGCGCGCATGGTATTCAAGATGCGTTCGATGCGGGCGTGAAATACACGGGCGTTACCGTGCATTTCGCCAACGCGGAATACGATAAGGGTCCTATCATTGCACAGGAACCTGTTGCGGTTTTGGAGTCTGATACGGTGGAAACGCTGGAAGAGCGCATCCATGCGGTTGAACATCGGCTGTATCCGGCAACGGCGCAGCTCATCGCACAGGGACGCGTGCAGGTGGCGGTCGATGGCAAAGCGCACGTAGCGGAAGCGTAAGCAATACCTTGTTGAACGGAAAAGGGGACGTTTGAAATGAAACGTGCTGTTATCGAAAATGTTATCGCGTGCTTGCACGAAGGCCAGGCACCTGAGCTTGATCCTGAAGTGTTTTCGTCCGTTGAGCCTGATAAATTGTGTGAAATTGCTGCAGGGCTGACCACTGCAGACATTCCGGTGTTCGAGCGCGCGCTGCGTGCCATTGATGAGCGCGATTTGGCTTGGATGGGCTTCAAGATTGTTCTTGATCCGGCCGTTGCCGTGACGAACGTGGACAACGAAGTCACAAAGAAGTTCGGCGAGAAGGGTTCCGCAAGTGGCGACTCCTTCATTTTCTTTGCCAACGATGCGAAGGAAATCGTGTGCGCGCACGAGTATTCGGGGCGCGATCTGATGCAGATGAAGGACGTAACGCGCGGTCCCGCCATGCACAACGAGCAATTCGATGGCTTGATTTGGCAAGCCACGCCGCTGTTCGAGGCAAAGCGTGTTTGGCTGCTGGGCGCATCGGATGTTGCCTGCGAAGTGGCTCGGCTTGCAACCCATCTGGGTTTTCTAGTAACGGTTGCCGATTACGATCCCGCATTCTTGAATGAAGAGCGTTTCCCAGGCGTGCAGCGCATTTTGTTTGAGAGCGGTAACTTTGATGACCTGCAGAAATACGCTGCTGACCCGGCCGATTACGTGTGCGTGCTTACGCGCGGCCACATGTACGACCCGCAGAGCTGCGCGTGGGGCGTGGCATGCAATGCGCATTACGTGGGCATGATGGGCTGCAAGGGCAAGAATGAAACGGTTCACGACCTGGTTATTGGGTTGGGTGCCACCGAAGAAGGCTGGGCGCGCATCAAGCGACCCATCGGTTTGAAGTTTGGTGCAAAAACCCCTGCTGAGCTGGCTGTTTCCATTGTGGCAGAGCTTATTGACGTGCGTTATAAGGAGAATTACAGCGAAGCGGCGCGTGCTCAGCACGAAAGTCATTTGGACTAATCCCGCTTTTCCCAAAGCGAAGGAAGCAACAACGCCCCGCATACGTGAGCATGCGGGGCGTTTTCTGTGCAGCGGCAAGACGGCTTTTCGGACCCTACTGCTGCTGCATCGCATCCGAAAGATCAATGCGGTAGTGCTGCGCAATCCAAGCAAGCGCTTTTGGCGTTTCCTGGAACGAGAGGTTCACGGCGCTGTTAATCTGGAACCTGTCGATGGCGCCTTCGTCGTATCGGTCATACGCGTAAACTCCGGGGTTCAGATATCCAATAACGTTTTCCCAGTACTCTGCGTTGTCTTTCCCTTGTGCCCACATGGCAAGGCCGGGGTCATAAGCAGCGCTGGTTAGCAGCTCGTTTGCCATGCCGGCGTCCAGGAGCTCCTTGAGCTCGTTTCCGGTCAAAGTCACGTCAAGGCTTCCGAGTGCATCGTCGGTTTGCGCGGCTTCGTCCTCAAGGATTTCAACGCCTCCGTACTTTCCGTGGTAAAGGTTGATGCTTCCCACAACAGCGGTGGGGCGGGCGTTCGCTAAATCGTACAGCCAATCAACGCGGTTTTGCCGCGCTGTATCGCTTGATGCAAAGGAGGCGATCTTGCTTGAGAATGACGCAGGATCTTCTAGCTCGTCTTTGAGCAGGTAAATGTCGTAACCGCGTCTGAGTACGTCACCGTTTTTCATTTCGTAATTGAAACTCACGTAGGAACAGTAGTAATACGAGGCATCAAGACGGGTAGTTCCTTCGTATATGTATTTGCCGCTATAGGTGGCATTTGCCGATGGCAAGCCTTTCTGCGTGGGCGATTCGTGCTCGGAGATAATCAATTGGTGCAGGTCGGTGACGGTTTTTATGCTTTCGGGGCTGTCTGCGACAAAGTCCAAGCCGTCTATAAAAACGCTCTCGATGTCGGATTCGGCGGGAATATATTTCGATTCGCAGCTGGCTACTCCATAAGCACCTGCGCTCACGCCAACGCACAGCAGCGCTACCAGCGCCAAGCCGGGAAGGCGTCGCTTGATAACGTGCGCCGATTTCGCCATGATGCTTTCCAGAACTGCGTAAGACCCCAGCGCACCCAAAAGGTAGAAGCCGATGAGCGCGCCCATAAGGCCAAGATTGTTCGCTTGCTGTGCTGTGCTGCCGTCGTAATCGGCAAACGCGCATCCGACCAGGGAAAATCCCAGTCCGAACGCAATGCTGAACATAATGCTGAACACAGGGCGCAGCTTCTTGAACGCAACACCTTCGCCCACTTCTTCCATGCGGCGGTACTTGAAGAGCACGCAGGCCACGGCAGCGGCAACCACAGCAACAATCGCGTAGGCAGCAAGCATGCCCCAAAAGTCATACCGGTTTGCATACCGGTATGGCATCATGAACTGCGTTTCCATTTGCGCCATGGGCGAGAAAATCAATGCAATGCTTGATGGATTCAGGTTGCCGGTAACGCCGTAGGAGAACAGGCTGGTTGCCGTTTTGAAGCCGAAATCAACAACGCACGCATAGCCGTGCAACATAAGCGTAACGATGATGAACACCAAACGCGAGCTAGAAAGCGCTGCACACAGCAGGCACAGGCCGCTGTGAATGATAACAAGCAGGCAGCCCGATGCTATGAGCGTGGGACCAAGGCAAAGTTCGAAGCTTGCCGATGCCTCCGCGAACGTGAAAAGCAAGCCCGCAATCACATTTACCGCAAGGCCGGGCAAAACGGTAACAACAAAGCTCGTGAGCAGCAACGTTGACCTGCGCACCGCGCCTGCTCCGTAAAACCGCGCACTTTCCGGCTTGAACAGGTAATCGCAGTTCACGCAGGTGGCAACCACGCAGTACGCCAGCGTGAAGAACGCCGAAAACGTTAAGAACAGGGGAAGGTAACTTGAAAGGCTGTTCGTTGGATCCAGGCTGTACACGTAAACGGTGTAGCGCATGCGGGAAATGGTGGGCACGAGCGTGAGGAGCCATCCCAAAAGGTACAGAGCGCTCACGTACCAATTTCGCTTGAACAGCTCTTTTGCTAGAGCGAAATTACAAAACGATATTCTTGACATGGGGGCTCACCTCGTTCAGCTCATACAGGAACAGCTCTTCCAGGGACAGCGGGATAATCTCAAGCAGCACGGGATTCAGCGCAGAAAGTGCCGTGCGCACTTGATCGGCATTGCCGCGCACGATAAGGGTGCGCAGGCGTCCTTCGGCGCTTTCATGCAGCACGTCTACGCCCGCAAGTTCCACGCCATCGGGCAGTGCCAGCTGTGCTTTCACGAACGTGCCTTCAAGCGAAAGCAAGTCGTGTTCACTTATGATCTGGCCTTCTGCCATAATTCCCAAGTGGTCGCATACGCCTTCGAGTTCGCGCAAGTTGTGACTGCTTACTATAACGGTGGTGTCGAATTCCGCAACGTCGCTCAGGACAATACTCCACGCCGTTTTCCTTACCAGCGGGTCCAATCCGTCCATTGGCTCGTCCAGCAGCAAAACGTCGGGACGCGATGCCAGCGCCAGCAGGAGCATCGCTTGCTTTTGCATGCCTTTCGAGAACTTTCGGAAGGGCAGGGTAAGGGGCAGGTTGAGGTTGCCAAGCAGCGTTTCGAAGCGCCCCCTATCGAAGCGAGGCGTTATTGATTCGTGTAAAGAGACCAGGCTTTTGAGCGTGGCGCGCGCGGGAATGTAGAAGCTGCTGGGCACGAACGCAATGCGCTCTTTGATAGCAACGTTTTCGAATACTGGTTGTCCCAGCACCAGCACATCACCGCTGTCTTTGCGGTAGATGCCTGCAATGTGCTGCAGTAACGTGGTTTTACCTGCGCCGTTTGGCCCAACCAGTCCGTAGACCGATCCTGTGGGGACGTGCATATCAACGCTGTTCAGCGCAACGAAATCATCGAATCGCTTCGTTAAGTGAAGCGTTTGTACGGCGAATTCAGTCACGGTTTCCACCTCCGTTTATGCGTTCAATTAAAGATTCGGGATCTACCCCTATCGAGAGAAGTTCCTGTGCGGTTTCGTCGAAAGCGGCAAGAAGTTCGTTTTTTCGTGCTTGAGACGCTTCGGGGTTGTACGACACGAAGCTGCCCTTGCCTTTGACAGAGCAGATACAGCCATCTGCTTCAAGCGCATGATAGGCACGTTGAATGGTGTTGGGGTTTACGGAAAGCTGCGCGGCTAAGCTGCGTACCGAAGGCATTTCGGTGCCTGGTTCAAGCAGGCCGGCAAGGATTTGGCGTCGATACGCATCGCGCACCTGCTCATATAGCGGTCGTTGGTCGCGGTAATCAACGGCAATCATGGGGCAAGACCTCCTTTCGGTGTTTGCTCTGTATTAACTGTACTATGCATGCTAATACAGTTTATACAGAGCCGTAGTAACCTGTCAAGAGGCGAAAGGGCGCGATAACGCGATTTTAGAAGCCGCAAAGGCGTTTGCGCCGTATACTCGTGTCATACGGCGATTCTTGGCTTTGATTCAAGGATTGCGATTGATTCTGTGAATAAAAGGAGGCGCTGATAGGTATGGCTGCACCGATTCTGTATTACTGGGCACCGTGCGCAACATGTTCGGTTGTGGTGAATTACGCCAATGAAAATGGTATTGAGCTGGATAAACGCGATGTTGAGCAAGTTGCTCCTTATGAAGAACTGCTTGCTTTGGGCGGCGATGCGAATCTTATTCCGTACCTGTACGATGCGGGCCAGCTCATTCAGGGCAACGACGAGATCATCGCGTACCTGGAACAGCGATAAGTGCTGCTGCTGCCGCGCCTTATGCGAGGCGCGCTTTGCGTGAAGCGTGGCTTGCCAGACGCGATGTATGCACATCGGTTGCCGAGCGATAAGTATGGGACCTGACGGGATGTGGCACGGCGGAATGCGGCATACGCATGTTTATGTGCCGCTGTCGCGGTTGCCCTTAGGTAAAAGGAACGTCTCACGCCGCGAAATGTTGACAAAAGGTGGGGTAATTTGACATCAAATAGGAGGGAATCGAAAATAATTTGATTTCCTCCTATTTTTATAATTTTAGAGGGGGTATGTCGGGTAAAAAGTGGCTATTAAACTCGTCGGTAGACTTCTTAATTGTTTTTCACCGCTCTGGAGTCATTTAAATGAGCCTTATTGCCTTTGAAGCAATCAAAAAAATAGGAGGAATTGCGATTTTTTCGCAATCCCTCCTATTGTGGGGTGCTGTATCCTTTAATATACCCCCAGGGGGTATATTAAAACAGCGGGCAAAACAGTAAATCTTAGTGATGGAACAAGCGCATTCCCGTGAAGGCCATGGTCATACCGTACTTGTTCGCTGTTTCAATAACGTTATCATCGCGGATGGAGCCGCCCGGCTCAGCGATGTACTGTGCGCCCGACTTCGCCGCGCGCTCAATGCTGTCACCGAAGGGGAAGAACGCATCGGAGCCAACGGCAACGCCCTTGAGCGTTTTCAGCCATTCCTTCTTTTCTTCGAGCGTGAGAACTTCGGGCTTGGTCTTCCATGTTTGCTGCCATACGCCATCGGCCAAAACGTCTTCGTAATCGTTGGAGATGTACACGTCAATGGCGTTGTCGCGATCGGCGCGACGCACGTTGTCAACCCAAGGCAAGCTCAAAACTTTGGGATGCTGGCGCAAATACCAGAAGTCGGCCTTGTCGCCTGCCAGGCGTACGCAGTGCACGCGGGATTGCTGACCTGCGCCAACGCCAATAGTCTGACCGTCTTTCACGAACACTACAGAGTTGGACTGCGTGTATTTCAGCGTGAGCAGTGCTACCAGCAAGTCGGTCTGCGCGTCTTCGGGCAGGTCCTTGTTTTCGGTCACGATGTTGTCAAACTGGCTCTTGTCAATGGCAAAGTTGTTGCGGCCCTGCTCAAACGTTACACCATAGATGTCGCGGCATTCCTGCACGGCGGGCACGTACGTCTCGTCCATCTGGATAACGCAGTAGTTGCCCTTCTTCTTCGTCTTCAGCAGCGCAAGCGCTTCATCGGTGTAACCAGGGGCGATAATGCCATCGGACACTTCGCTTTGCAGATATGCGGCGGTAGCGGCGTCGCAGGTATCGGAGAGCGCAACCCAGTCGCCGTAAGAGCACAGGCGGTGAGCGCCGCGTGCGCGAATGTAAGCGCAGGCCAGGGGCGTGAGCTCGGCTTCGGGGTCAACGAAGTAGATTTGCTTATCAATGTCGGAAAGCGGCTTGCCCACAGCAGCGCCCGAAGGTGATACGTGCTTGAACGATGCGGCGGCGCACATGCCGGTTGCCTGCTTGATTTCGCGCACGAGCTGGTATGAGTTGAACGCGTCAAGCAGATTGATGTAGCCAGGGCGGCCATTCAGGATCTGAATAGGCAGGTCAGAGCCATCTTTCATGTAGATTTTTGCCGGCTTTTGATTGGGGTTCAAGCCGTATTTCAGTTCGAATTCCTTCATGGGGAAGGACTCCTTTCCGCTCGTTTTTGCTAGTCTCCCAGGTTCTTGTTGAAAATGCTCACTTCGCCTGCAACGTTGCAGTACAGCGACACTTTATTGTCGGCATTCAGCGCCGCCCACACTTCAGCAGGCTCGGGCATGCTGACCTCGATGGGTTCGCCTGCAAACGTGGGCAACGGGTTACCATCGCCCTGGTACGTGGAAATGAAGTAGCCGGTGCCCTCGTCGGCGCCTTCGTATGCGAAGAATTCGCGCTGGCAACGATCGCCCGCACCATGCTTCAGAATAGAAATCTCAAACGAGCCGTCTTCGTTGATAACGGCGGAAATGCGCGGGGTGAAATTCGGCGCATCGGGCTCGTATTCGCGCTTCATGCAGCCGGTGCGGAAATCGCCCGCCTCAACAATGGTGTCGGTCTGGTCGCCGTTTGTTACGACCAACTTGTCGCCCATCGTGCGCACGGGATGGTAGATAATCAAGCTGGGGTCTTCAAGCAGAGAAGGGTCATGTGCTTCGGTGCGAATGCCGTCATCGGTCAACGTGAACACGCGGTTGCGGCTGTTCGTGCTGCGGCCCATGATCCAGTAGTAAACGCGGTCTTTGCCAACCACAATACCGCGCCCCGGATAGGGGTTGTTCTGCAGAAGTTCAACGAGGTTTTTCATAAAACGTTTTCCTTTCGCTGTTTCCCGTTGTCGTGCTTCTTTTCCGCCATTCTTGCATTTTAGCTGCCCTTTTGACCTGCGGCAATGTCTATGATTTGCGTTGCAGCGCATAAAAAAGGCAAGCCACCCTGCAAAGGTATGGCTTGCCCAGACGGTCGGCATTATGTAGATTGTTGCTCCCCTGTGGTTGTCCACCTGCTCCGTCAGTCACAACAACTCAAGGAAGTGTAGCAAATTGCGGGCGCCGTGCGCACGTGGTTTCAAGCGTATCGGGCGAATCACACAAAAACGCTACTCGGCGTATCGGTTGCAGCACCGGCATTGACTCGCAACGTCGCGGCAGCAAGAGGGGTGCGTCCGTCGTGACGCTACCGTGACTCCGCCGTAACAGCGCCGTGACAGCACCCGCAGCGTCGCTGTTACTCAATCGGAGCGATGTCGTCCTGAACGGCTTCGATGCGCTCGTTGCCGGGGCCCCTGAAGAACATGATCTTCAGGTGAGCGCCGCCGTTTCCGTAAACCTGGAATACGTCGTTATCCTGCGTGCCCAGCGGACGGTCGAACGGGCACAGTGCGTCAAACGGACCGGCTTCAATGGCAATGCCCTTCTCGTTCAGCAGCGCCACGAATTCGTCCATGTTCTCTACGCGTACGGCCAGGTGATTCAGCGCGTGAGCATTTGCCTCAACGCAGGATTTATCAGCGGTTTCAAGCAGCTCAATGATGATGCCGCCATCGTTTTTGATCCAAGCCATCTTCAGCGGCTTGTCACCTTCCATGGTCTCGGTGGAGAAAAGGTGACGGAAGTTGAAAACGTCGCAGTACCAACGAATGGACTCATCAATGTCCTTGCAATAAATTCCCTGATGATGGGTCTCGATTGCTTTCATGTGCAGCTCCTTTCAAAACTTCTGGAATGTTCGGGGCGGCAATTGTGGCGGCCTACAGGCCTTGCACGCGCCCTGCAAAACGCGGCTATAAGATCCCATCGAAGAGGCCCATGTTGCCACAGGCCTTGCGCGCGCCCTGCAGGGCAAACCGGACAATGCCTGCAGGCCTTTGCGGTGCCCCGTAAAAATCGGGGAAGGAACGGGAAGGGATACCAAACCAAGCTGGTGTGCCCTTCGCCGTTGCCTTCCCCGCATTACGCGAAATTAGGCCTTGTACATGGCGATAGTGCCAACGTTGAGGTCCTTGTCAACGGTGGAGATGAAGTCCTTCACCGTGCGCGGCAGGTAGCCTTCAGCTTCTACGCTAATGGTGTACTCTGCAGCTTCGATCTGCTTGAACCAGAAGTCACCGAACCAGTCACTCGTGGTCTCGCGGGTCTCGCCGGTTTCCTTGTTGGTAAGGACAACCTTTGCGCCAATGATAACCTCGTCGGCTTCCAGGTCGGCAATTTCGCCGCCAATGAAGCGCTTCGGAAGGTTCAGGTACACAACGCTCGGCTGCGTGTTCAGGTCGGGGCGAAGAATCTCGGCATTCTTCAACTCTTCAGCGAATTCTTCCTCGTCACCGAAGCGAAGAACATCGTGAGCGCACGCGTCAACGCAGCGGGGAACGGTCCAGCCGTCGTCCAGCAAGTGGGCGCAGCCCGTGCACTTCTGGGCAACGTTCTGCTCGTCGTTCCAGAACATAGCGCCATAGGGGCAAGCGTCCACGATAGCCTTCTGGCCGCGTGCCTTCACCGGGTCAACAATGACCAGGCCGTCGTCGCGACGGTATACGGCGCCGTCCTTTGCAACAGCCATGCAAGGTGCGTTCTTGCAGTGCTGGCACATAATGGGCGTGTAGGCAACGGTAACCTTAGGCACCTGGCCGCGTTCTTTTTCCTCAACGCGAACCCAGTGCTGACCAGTGTCGGGCTGGGGAAGAGCGATGGGCGACCAGTCGTTGTCAACGTGCTCGTCTTTGCAGACAATCTCGCAACTACGGCATCCAACGCACTTAGCAACGTCAATGACAAACATTTTCATGATTAGGCCTCCTCGTCCATGATGATGACGGTCTCGGCAACTTGGCCGGTGTCCTTGTCGTATACCTTGCTGAACGCTTCGGGATACTGACGTGCCAGTTCGAACACGTCAACCTTTTCGATGTTGACCAAGAAGCTGTTGGTAACTTCGCCCGGTGCGTTCTTCGACGTGGTGTTGGAGGGGCAAATCAGGTTGTTTGCGCCAGCACGATCGAATTCGCCAATAACAATGTTGTCAACGCGTGCGCCATGGTCCTGATACAGGGCGCCAGGGATAATGCGCTCGCTCACGCGGATGCCGCCCAAGACAGCACCGCGCTCGTTGTACATCTTCACGATGTCGCCGTCCTTGACGTTTACCTTAACGGCGTCAACGGGGTTGATCCACAGCGGCTCGTACTTGTAGCCGTCGGGGCCAACAACCTTGCAGGTCTCGAATTCGCGCATCCAGGTGTTGTCGTCGTTGTTTGCGTGTACGCGCCAACGCGGGTGGTTCGTGACCAGCAAGTACGGATATTCCTTAGCACGCGGGTGCAGCAGGGACTCGCTGTGGGACTCGCCGTAGGGGATGAAGTGCGGAACAGGAGGACGCTCTTCATCGTTGGGATAGTACTTGGCCAGGCCGGTGGAGTAGAACTCGATCTTGCCCGTGGGGGTGTTGAACTTCTCGGCCTCGGGGTCGTTGTACCAATCGCGCAGGTGGAAGCGGTCGTTCTCCCAGTTCTCGGCGGTAGGAACAACGAAGTAGCCCTTCTCCATCCACTCTTCGTAGGAAATCATATCCTGAACGCCAGAGTTTTCGAAGCCCTTCTTGATGAGCTCTTCTTCGGTGCCTTCCACGTACTGATCGCGCAGGCCAAGCTTCTCGGCAATAGCGATAACGCATTCCCAGTCGCTCAAAGAATCGCCCACGTGCGGGCATGCCTGCTCTTCATGCAGCAGCATGTTGTAGTTCAGGCCGTACAGGTCGGAAGAGATGTCCTGCACTTCGAGCTTGGTGGTGGTGGGAAGAACGATGTCGGCAAACAGGCAGTCGTTTTCCATCCACGGATGCTGTGCCATGATGAACTCCAGGTTCGGGTGACGCAAAGCGCGCTGCATCTCGTTGCCGCCGTTCCAGCACGTCTGCCAGCAAGGCGTGTCGGTCCAGATCATGTGGATGCCGGGGCAGCCAGGCTGCGGGAAGTCCCATTCAACGAACTGGTCGGCTGCGGGCAGGCCGGCAATAACGTGGCCGCCGGACCAATGAACGGGCGGGTTCATAATGGCCTGAGGAATAAGGGTCTTCGGGATGAAGTTGGTGGGGGTGGTAAGCATGGCCCAGCCGTGGTAAACGGAGCTCAGGTCGGGCTGGCATTCGGAACGAGGCAGCGGGTAAATGTCATCGATGCCGAACAGGCCAACGTCCATGAAGTTCATCTGGCCAGCGCCGGGCTTGCCGAGCTGCTGCATAACCAACAGGGCGATTTCCAAGCGAGCAGGCTCGGTGGAGTATGCTGCGCGGATGAAGCCGCCGCCGGAGCAGTGACCAATGGATACGGCGTGCTGTGCCCAGTAACGAGCCAGCGCCTTGATCTGACGAGCAGGAACGCCGCAGATAGGAGCAGCCCAAGCCGGCGTCTTCGGAATGCCGTCTTCCTTGCCCAGAATGTAGTACTCGAACCAGTCGAAGCCAACGGAGCGCTCAACAACCCAGTCGCGGTCGAACAGGCCCTCGGTCATCCATACGTATGCGATAGCGCACTGCATGGCGGCGTCGGTGTTCGGCAGAACGGGGATCCACTTGTCGGCGTGAGCAGCGCCAGCGTAGTTCAGGTCGGGGGTAATGAAGATCTGCATAATGCCAGCTTCGGTCAAGAAGCTCTCCAGAACACCGGGCATCATGCCGCCCCAGCCCCACGGTGTGGTTTCGGGGTCGCCGGACCACATAATCAGGCAGTCGCCGTTTTCGCAGATGTCCTTGAACAGGTTCTCAACGTGACCCTGCTTGCCAACGGGCTCCATGCCCCACATGTGCTTTGCGCCCCAGGTCCAGCCTTCCCAGGAGTCGGGCTGGCGTGCCTGCAGCGTGTAGCCGCCCAAAAGGTCCAGCAATTTCTGCTCACAACCATGAGCAGCGTGCAAAATCTTGGATTCGCCATGGCCGTCGCATTGCAGAAGCAGCGCTTCCATGCCGTAAGTCTCTTTAATGCGCATGATTTCTTTTGCGCAAATGTCAGTAGCTTCGTCCCAGGAAATACGGACGTACTTGGATTCGCCACGGGTTTCGGGATGACGATCGCCATCGGGATCCCAGTCAACGCGCTTCAGCGGGAACGGAACGCGGTTCTTGGAATAAACGCGCTTCTTGTAGCCGTACTGCAGCGGGCTGGGGCAGGTATGCGTCTTGGGTTCAAGCACGGCGCCGTTGCGCGCGGTGATCTTCCAAGGGCGCATGTCTTCGATGTTGTACTTCTCACCGTAGTGCATGGGGCGAATGCGCAGGATCTTTCCGTCCTTCACATCAACTGCCGCAGAGTTCGATCCCAGACCGAATCCGCACAGGCCCAAGGACTTGTAAACAGTTTTAGTTTCGCCTGACATTTTTCCTCCCTCTCTTAGTGGAATGTGTAAACGTAGGCATGTCGTGTTGCCTCCGTTTATGGCCGCCTGCGATGTTCCCCTTTCTCTCTTAGGCTTGGATGCATGTTGACTTTTTTTGTTGTGTCCTCATGTGGGATTACATCTTTCAGCAGCGATCCTTTTGCGCGGCTCGCCTCTTCTCGAAACGCGCGGTGTGCCAAGCTGCCTTGTATCCCAAAGTACGCCCCCACAGCAGCCCCTGGCAATAGTCCCCATTCGGTGAAAAGCCGCAAAATCACCCGAATGGGCTCATACTGTGCGGGAAAAGTCACTAGTACTAGAAGCCATAAACAAGCCTTCTACCTGGGAAAAAGCATTCGTCTTGACGATTTACCCCGTAAAGGGTTATCCTAGAGAAACGCAAAAGAGATATTTCGCTGCTGTTGCTACTGGGGGTTGCACATGCGCTTGTTTTCTGGCTTGGCATTCGGGGGGAAAGGCGAAGCCGAAAAGAATGAAACGTTGGTCGATTCGGCGCCGTTAAGACAGTCTGATACGGTCGAATCAGAGTTGAACGAAATCATACCAAAATTGAACAATTTTGCTCAAACAAAAAGTGAGTCGTGTCCGCCTGCACCGAAGGAGCCAAAGGCTCCGAAGGCACCCAAGGTGCCGAAGCCGATTCGTGATGATCGCGGTGCGGCTCGCGATGAAAAGGACGCACGGGACGCCCGCGGTGGCGACGCACGGGACGCTCGCAGTGGCGACGCACGGGTTGCGCACGTGAAGGAGCAGGCAAAAGAACCGCAGGCGTCTTCGCCGCAATTCATGTCCGTCCAGGATGCTGGCGAAGCTGTGCCCGCCAGTGCCCCCGCCGTTGCGCAGAGCCGCTACAAGGCGGGGGCAATCCCGCTGCGGATGCTTGGCTTCGGCCTTTTGATGGGTTGGCACTTCCTGATTCTGTATTTCCCCGAGCTTTCAATGAATCCCCAGCTTGATGCCTGGAGTAGCTTTGTGGGGCAGATCATCTTGAACGGATCGCTGTGCTTTTCCTTCGCGTTTTTCGGCGTGGTGTTCAGCCGCAACCATGCGTGGGTCGATGCCCACTTGCGAACCATATGCTTGGTAGGTATTGGCGTTGCCGTTGTGGGATGTTTGATTTTCGCGCTGACCAGCGCTGTTGACGCGCCTATACCGTATCAGATTTCTATTGGCGTTATGGGGCTGTGCGAAGGTCTGTTCATGCTGCTGTGGTTTCGCTTCTATGCCGATACTCAGACAAACTACACCGTAAGCTATTTGGCGGTTTCCGCCATGATGGGCGGTATCATCTGCTATTTTACGCGCCACCTTACCGCGGGGCTGCCCATTGTGGTGTTTGTTGCGCTGCCGCTTATTTCCATGCTTTTGTTCCTGCCGTCAATCCAGACCACGGCGTTTCGCGATTCCACGCTGCATGGAAAGGGCATGTCAAGCTGGGAATCCGCTTCGGGCCCGTTCTTCCGCACTACATTGCAACTGGTGGTGTTCTCGCTGTGCTTCGGTTTTATGCAGGGTTCAGCGGTGCTGGGCAACGCGCTGGATTTCCCGGTGGAAAACCCCGTGACGAACCTGGGCTTTTGCGTTGCCGGCGTGATCCTGTACGTGGTGTATCTGCGCTCGCCCGAACATCAGGACCTCATGCCCGCGCATATCATTTCCATTGCGCTGTTTCTGATCGGCATTACCTACATTCCGTTTGCGCAGGGCTCGGCCTCGGTGGTGATATCGACCGTTGCCATGACGGGTTTTATGCTGTTCGACATTGTTATCCTGGGCTTTTTGCTCAATTTGGTGCGCGTGTTCGACCTTGACCCCGAGCTGGTTTTGGGCGGCAACCGTGCCGCGGAGTACGGCGCCTTCACCGTGGGCATTGCCCTGAGCGCTGCCGCTTCGCACCTGTTCGGCGAATACCCCCTGTTTCCGTATTTCGTGACGTGCACGGCGGCGCTGGGCTGTTGCATTACCGTGCTGGTTCTGTTTATTGATAGCGACAACATTTGGGGAGAGCGCAAGGAAAAACATCGCCAGGTTGAAGAGAAATCCGATGACGATGAATCCGACGTTTCCGAAGGTCCCGGCCGCTGGAAGCTTGCCTGTAACGACATTTGCTGCCGTTACGACTTGTCCCCGCGCGAACGCGACGTGTTTATGCTCATCGCCAAGGGTCGAAACGCCGAATATGTGCAAAACGCGCTGTATATTTCGGGCCACACGGCAAAGACGCACATCTCCAATATCTACAAGAAGCTTGATATCCACTCTGTTCAGGAGCTTCTTGACTTGGTAGAAGCAGAAAAGGCAGAAAAAGAGAAACTAACGCCGCAAAGGTGAGCGCATTTTAGGCTTTTGGTACTGTGGGGCTGATTGCTTTTTGCCCGCCGCGTTCTTATTATTGGTCACGCCAAGTGCGATTTATCCGTTGGCCGCATGGATAAATCGCTCGATCCTCTTTTAGCTCGCATAACATGAAAGGCTTGCCGTAACAGGCCTACCCTTTGAAGAATTGGGGAAAAGGGTACGCTGGCTGCTTTTCGTATCGACGAAGGAGGGTACTTTATGGAAAAAGCCTCTGAAATTACGATGGGACGTCGTTGGTTGATGTTCGTGACGATTTTCATCGTTGGCGTTCTTGCGGCATTCTGCCAGTTTAAGGCACCTGTTTTGTTCGCAACTGAATTTACTTCAGAGCTTGGCTTTACCGACGCAAATATTGGTTGGGTTATGTCGGTGTTCTCGCTGATCGGCGTGGTATTGGCATTCCCCGCAGGCGGCATTCTTGCGAAGCTTGGCGCAAAGAAGAGCCTTATGATCACCGCCATTGCGCTTGCCATTGGTGCGGGCGCTGGTGCTTTAGTCAACAATGCAACTATGATGCTTGCGACGCGTTTTATCGAAGGCATTGGCATGGGCTTGATTTCCGTTGTTGGTCCTGCTGCAGTTGCGGAAGTTATTCCTCAGCGTAAGCAGGGTCTTGCAATGGGTATCTGGAGCGTTTGGTTCCCCGCAGGTGTTGTTGTCGCGTTTAACGTTACGCCGTTCATTTATGCTACGGCAGGTACGTGGCGCGCCGCTTGGTGGTTCGCATGCGTCGTGGCCATTATCGCTTTGGTTTTGGTCGCGGTCATTTACGTTGAGACCAAGCAGGAAGCTCCCGCTGCGGCTCCCGCGGCCGATGGCGAAGCTGCTCCCGCTGCGGCTCCTGCCGCTTTGAAGCCCGATATGTTCAGTGTTATCCTGATTGCCGTTCTGTTCTGCACGTGGAATATCTTCAATGCAGGCGCTATCGGCGGTTTCTATCCTGCATACTTGGCAGACGTTCATCACATGGACACCCAGCTTGCTGGTTCTGTTGCAAGTATTACGAACATTCTGGTTCTTGCTCTTGGCCCCATCTCTGGTTTTGTTGCAGACAAGTTTAACCTGCATAAGAGCCTGATGGTCTTCGCCATGATCGGTGCGGTTGTTATGCTGACGTTTGCGTTTGGCAGCAACCTGACGCTCACGTACGTCTTCGTGTCCGTCTACAGCATCTTTTCCGCTTGCTGCGCAACGGGCGTATTCTCCAGCGTTCCGCTGTACGCTCGCGACCCTGCCAAGATCGGCTTCTGCATGGCTATTGTTGCCTTCCTGCAGAACCTGGGTGGCGTTATTGGCGCCGCAGCGTTCGGTCCTTTGGCGGCATCCCTTGGATGGAACTCCGCAAGCTTGTTCTTCTGCGTGCCGGTTGCCGTTGTGGGTCTTGTCTGCGCGGTTTTGATTCGTCCGCTGGTCAAGAAGGATTAGGCTGCAATTTTCAAAGAACGGCTTATTTTGTCGTTGCCTTGTTCGAAACGTGCCCTGCAACTGCGCGGGGCACGTTTTTTTGCACTTCCTCGGGGTCTGCGGCTCTGTTGAGTGGTTGTGGGGAGCGGCGATACGAGGGGTAACATTGAAAAATCGTTCACAGTTATTGATTTTCAAGAGTTGATTTCAAAAAAGTCGCTTTTTTGGATAACTGTGAACGATTTTAAAAGAATGTTGGGAGATAACGATGCTTTACGGGGCGATTTACGCGGCAGAGGGCGCCGCTTCGAAGGGCGATTTGCGCAGCGCGGGGCATAGGTGGCGTTCTCGTTGCATTCCGTGTGCACGTTTCTGCCATTTTGGTTCACATTTGAGCAGACGGCGTCAATAGCACCAGGTGCAACGTTATAATGAGCTGCTATGAAATTCGATTTCAAAAAACTGCTCGTGGGAGCTGTCATCATTATGGTGCTCGCCGTGTTTTTCTTACGCGGCGATCAACTGGTGCAGTTGTCTGAAACCGTTCAGCAAGGGTCGATGATTCCCCTGGTCGCGGCGGTGTTTACGCAGTTGTGCAAATACGTGGCGCAAAGTTTTGGCTACGTTTTCTCTTTTGCGGCGGTGGGCGAGAAAATGGTGCCGCGCGCAACGCTTCCCCTAGTCTTTGGCACGTTTTTCATGAATACGGTGGCGCCCTCGCTGAACCTTGCAGGCATGACGCTGGTGGTGGACGACGCGCGCCGACGTGGCATTGACCCGGGTAAATCCTCTTCGGCGGCACTGCTCATGCAAATCACTATCGACGGCGCATTCGTGACGCTCATGATTGTGGGTTTTGCCATTACTGTGCTGTTCGCGGGCATGTCGCCGCTGTGGTTCATTCCGGGCATTGTGGTAATTGGCCTGGTGGCGGCTATGATTGCAATCATGGTGTTGGGGAACAAGAATCCTGCGTTGCTGCTGCATGTCGCGCGCGCTATCGAGCGTTTTGTAAATAGGGTGTTGGGCTTGTTCAAGCGCGGACCGCTTGACCCGTGGGCGGAGCGTATCATCTGCATGTTTTCCGATGCTGCCGGCCTTATCCTGGAAAATCCGAAGCCAGCGTTCAAGGCATACGGAACGTCGCTTGTTGCCAGCTTGTGCGAGCTTGCGTGCTTTAGCTTGGTAGGCGTGTCGTTTGGCGTGGAAGATCCCGCGGTGCTGCTCTGCGGCTACGTTATTGCTACGTTGTTTGCCATGGTTTCGTTCACGCCGCAGGGCGTGGGCTTTGTGGAAGCGGCTGTGGTGGTTGCGTTCACGGCGTTCGGGCAAACGGCAGCTGCGGGGACCGCTATTGGTCTGGTGTATCGCGGCATCGTGTTCTGGATTCCCTTCCTGATTGGCGCCGTGCTGATTACGCGCACGAAAACGTTTTCGCGCAGGGATGATAAAGCGAGCGGTGACAAAGGCGGGGATGATAAAGGGGAAGCGGCTTAACGGCTTAAAATCGCCTGCATTGGTTGGCGTTGCTTCCCGGCATCCCAAGAAGCAATGGTGAGCTGCTTTTGCTTGCGACTTGTTTGGCTATCTATTTGGGCTATTTCTGCTGTGTACCATTTTCCTGCAAATAAACTGTCGAAAATCCTTGCTTCTGCATAGGAATAATCTTTTGCGTTTTTGCGTTTGATGGTTGATTTCCTGCATTGTTCGCACTATTATAGACCGCAACAAATAGTGGTTATTGATTTTTGAAACACAATATATTGTGATTGGAGATAAAAATGCGTGAAGAAATTGATGGCGTAGTATTTGAGTACGAAGCGGATATCAGCGCAAAGGAAGCAGCCGCCTATGTGGCGCGTGCAAAAGAGCAGCATCCGGAAGTATGCCGCGTAGAGGCGCATGTTGACGGCGACGACGTTGAGCTGCATTATTTCGAGCCGGCGCCTGGTTTTGAGCGCATCCGCCGCATTACCGGTTATCTGGTGGGTACGCTCGACCGCTTCAACGATGCAAAGCGTGCCGAAGAGCGCGATCGCGTGAAGCATCAGATTTAAGCGCGATGCATGGCTCGCGGCTTGCGGTCCGTGGGTGTGATGCCCCGGCGTGATGAGCTGCCTGTGGTGCGCAGCCCGTGGGCGTTTGTCCCAGCGCGATGCATGGCTCGCGGCTTGCGGCCTGTGCCCTGCGGAACGCAGCGGCGCTGCCTGCTTGCATGTAAAGCGTAGTGTGGCTGCCAGCTTCGCCTTTTTCGAAAACGAACGCAACTGCAAATAAAAGAAGCTCCCTTTTCGGGAGCTTCTTTACGTTTCTAAACAGATTCGATTCCGAATAGCTTGTTCTCGCCTCGAACGAAGGGCGAACAAGCGAACTAAAGCAAGGCTAGTCGTTGAAAACAGGAACAATAACGGAAATCCCCAGCTCATCGAAGTCAAAGTAGCGCCCCATGTGGCGGGTGTACAAGTTGTCCATGGTGCGCGCAATGCCAATGGCCCATTCACGGCTGGTGGCGTACTGGTGCGCATGCGACATGTTGCCGTACTTTTGCGCCGCGGTGGCGTCCCACGCCATCTTCCACAGCGTGTTTTGGTCGCCTGAGCTGGTGCTTCCCGAGTGGATGTAGTACTTGGAAATCCACGCCGCACCACCGCGAATGGCGGCCTCGGGCGTGCTCCAGCCGTAGTACTTGCCAAACGATGCTCCATTTTCAGGGTCGCTATCAAAAGCGCCAATGCCAAAGAAGTTCAGATAGCCGCAGTCTTCCCATTCGCGCTCATCACGATTCCAAAGAAGCCCTTGGGACAGCGGAGAGCAGCCCCATTCGCTCTCGATAATGGCGTGCGCCAGCAAGTACGCTTCGTTGATGTTGTAATCCTTCGCCGCTTGAACGACGGTTGCGCCCATGCCGCGCAGTTTGCTGGTAATGGGGAAGCCGTAGTAGTCCACGCGCGAACCGCTGTTGTAGGAGTTTTCAATGCCCGTGCAATATTTGTCGATGAAGGCATCGATGGTTTCCGCGGAAATACCCGAATAACCTGCGCCGATGTTGACAAACTGCATGTATTCAGAGGTCGTGTTGTCAAAGCGCGTGGGGTCAAGGTATTCCAAAATGTCGCTCTTGCTGCAGCTGCTTCCGTCGGAATTGACCTTATAACCCACTTCCATCTGGGCAAACTCGGAAAGCGAAAGAGCAATGGACTCGTAGTTGTAAATCTCGGAATCGGGCGTGCTCACGCTTAAATCGCTGCGGGGCAGACCCAGCGTGTCAGTTACATTGTTGCGCGTGCTAACCGATACCACCATGGGGCCGCCGAAGAACTTGATGGTATCAACGTCGCTCTTGTATTCGGCAATGGTGTTGAGCGTGGAGTAGTATTCGGGGTCGATAAGCAGAATCACGGAATTGTCGCGCGCCTGCACCGCGCTGCCAGCCAGGCTGTCGGTCATGGTTGTGCCTGTGGCAAACGCGGCATTGTTCCAGGAAAGAATCCCCTCGTCAACAGCCCATTTTGCAATAACGGCACTGGTGTCGTACAAAAGCCTGCCGCCCAAACGCACCACAGATCCGTTCAACTCGGTGGCACTTCCGCTGAGCAGCCCGCGCACCACGGGAATGGTCTCTTCGGCAACGGCAGCTTGAAGACCGCCCACGTAAGCGCGGGTGAAGTTGCCCGACTTGAGTGCCTTTTGCGAGCTATCGGGCAAAAGGCCATCGGCGTCCACCAGGAAAACGGGCGCCTTCATTTTATAAGCGATAGGGGAGAAGGAAAGCGCATCGGCGTAAGAATTAATGCCTTGCGCAATCAGGCACGTGTCGCTCCACAAGTTGTTTTCTTGGCCATAACGGAAGATGTCAAGCTGCGTGTCGATGATACCGCTGCCCCATAGGCGAAGCGGCTCGCCTCCGGTGGCCGCCTGCACTTCGCTTGCCACTTCTTCGGACAAGGCCGCCGTGCCGCCGACCAGGATGGGCCTGGTCACGCCGAGCGTTTTAAGCGCCTGCTCGGTTGCGGAGGGAAGATAATCGAAGCTCGCCAGCAAAATGGGGCACTCAAGCGCGCCGGCCAGAGCCGTTGCGGAAAGGGCATCGACTCCCGTAACGCCGTTGGCGATAATGGCATATTCGCTGGAGGTAAAGGAATAGAGCGCTTCTGCGGCTGCGGTATCGTATTGCATATCGCCGTAAAGCTCAATGACCTGTGTGTTTGTTGCGTCTGCGGTGTCATTTTCGTCGGAATCGGATGCAAGCATGGCCATGCTGCTGTACGTTTGCGCGCCGGAAGTTGCGTCTGCCTCGTTGTCGCCTTCGCTCAGAATCGCGTCGAGCTTATCCAGGTCGAACGATGGCGTGACCACCTTATCGGCAGGAATGAGGACGGGGTTTCCTTCCACATCGCTCGCGGTTTCTTGTGCGGCGTAAGCGGCAGGAACAACGGGAACGCAAAAGGCCAGCGCAACCGAAAGAACCGCTGCAAGGCACGCGGTGCTCTTGCGTGTTTTTCCCCGTGCGGCGCTCGCGGCAGTGCAGGCGCCTTGTTCGTGCGAAAAACGTTTAACCATGACATACTCCTTTGGGTTCGTTTAAGGCGTCAATATACGGAAATGCATGAGTTACGTAATACCTAAATCAGTTTATTTTATCGCGAAGAAGCAGGACTTATCGGTTATTTGTCTAAATAATACAATTTAACCGCGCCTAATGCTTTTATCATGCTTCGCGGTTACAATGAGGTGCTGCAAAAAAGAGCAGGGAAAACGTTTGCGAGCGTTTGTTCGAAAGGGTTTGAGAAGCGGGGCGTTTGGATCTTTGAAATTCAAGCAACAATCAAGACGAATCGTAACTGAATACGTTGCACCCCTGCTGGTGTTTGCGCTCTTGGCGTTGTGCTCGCACGCGGTGTTTCTTCCGCAGTTTTCCGGTGACCCATTCATTGCGTTTACCTACGTTGGTGGCGATGCAACGTCGCAGATGATTCCCGCCATCTCGCTGCTTGAGAACGCTCTTCTTTCGGGCGATCTTTTCTGGTCGTGGAATTACGGTTTGGGCGGCGATTTGTATTCCGAATTTGCTTACTATTATTCGACATCGCCGTTTTTCTACGTAATGTTCCTGGTCAAGTGCCTGTTTGGTGCAGCGGGGGCCGATTTTGCCACCACGCAGGCATGGCGCCTGGTGGGAAGCATCGTAAAGCAAACGCTGTGCATGCTCTTTTTGTACCGCCTGTGTCGCCAAGAGAAGCGCCCTGCACTCCTATCGTTTTTAGGCGCAGTAGTCTACGGCTGCTCCTTTTGGTTCATCGACAACTCGTTTGCATTCGATTTCATGACAGATGCCATGCTGTGGCCGCCGCTAATTATCATGGCGTACAACCGCTTCATGTGCACGAACAGGCCGTTTGCTCTAATCATTGCCTGCGCCCTTGCAATTGCGAACAGCTTTTACTTCGGTTACATGACGGTTCTGTTCCTGGTGATTTTCGCGCTTATTTTCTCGCTGCCTGTTTGGGAAAAGGGCGAAGGCGCGGGGAAGGCCTCTGAAGGTGCGTCTGAAGGTGCGCTCGTGGCGCCCGTGCCTGCGGAAACGACGGGCGAAGGCCCCGGTGAAGCGGCTGGCGAACCGTGCGCGAAGGGTGGAACGAAACTCCGGAAAAGCGCAGCTTCGCCGTTTGCCCTTTATGCGCGCCGTATGGGCGTGTTGGCGCTTATCATGCTGGTGGCGCTTGCGCTGGCTGCCGTGGCATTTCTTCCCTCGGTGAAGGCGTTTCTTTCCGCCGACCGCGTGGCGCAGCTGGTGACCATGAGCCCGCTTCCAAAGCTGGAAATGCTCGCCTTGCTGCCCGAGATCTTCTTCTTGGGATACACACCCGCTTCCGCTATGGACCTGCAGACGTTCGCCTTTCCCTTGGCATTGCTTTTAATGCCTTTCATTCATTGGCGCGATGCGCCGGGCGATGTGCGGAAAAAGACGATTCTGGCCGTTATCATGTTGCTGCTGAGCATAAGCCCTGCAGCATCAAGCCTGTTCAGCGGCGTGTCCTATCCTTCGAATCGGTGGTATTTCCTGGTTATCTTCGCGGTTGACTATGCGTTGCCCGCGTGGCTGGAAACGTTGCTGGGCCAAAAGCGAATCAAGGCGCCGGCGCTGGTGTTTGTTGCCGTGCTGCTGGCGGCAAGCTTGATTTCGCTTGATGCGCGCTGGGCGTTTGCCAACGCTGAATCGGGATATGAATTCCCCGCGCTTACTGCGGGAATGATGGTTCACCTGGCACTGGGCTGCCTGTTCATCGCTCTGTTGGCGCTGTCGCAGCGCTTTCGGGATAAGCGTGCGGCGAAAAACGTGCCACTCGTGCTTGCCGTTGTCGCGTTCTGCGCTGCGGTGGTGCTGATCATGCCGTTTGGCCCCCTTCGTGCGTTGGAGGATGATTGTGCGCATCCGGGCGTGCAGCGTTACGATTCGTATGACCAGTTGAACGAGTCGTTCGAAGGAAGCGCTGCCACGCAGGCAGCATATGCGCAGCTTCAGCCTGGGGAAAATGAGTTCTACCGCACTTACGACGCCGAGGCAACCATAAATCGTGTTTACGATAGCAGCGAAGCGCGCGTGGAGAACCGCTCGTGGATATGCGGTACGTATGGGACCAGCGCGTACAATTCCATGATTCCGCGTTCGCTGAGCCGCGTGCTGAAGAAGTCGTACGCGGTTACGTCCACCACGCTTTCTGCATCGCAGTATCGCGGCTTGGGCAACCGCCTGTTCTTGGAAAACGCTTGGGGCGTGGGCTATAAGCTGAACACCGAATACGACGCGAACACGCCGCTAGCGGGATATGAGCAGGTCCAGCTCGAGAACGGGCAAACGGTATGGAAGAACACGAATGCGTGCGGGATTGATTTGTGGTACAACTCGGTGCTTCCTTCCAACGCGGCGTATCAGCTCACGTTTGGGCAGCGTGATGCGTTGCTTTTGCAGACTGCCGTTCTGGAAAACGCCGAAGGGTGCGCGCAAGAGTACGGCATTCCTGTGTTCCAAGGGGAGTCTGCCCTGTTGGGCTCCGCTCGTACGGTTGATCTTTCGTCTTTGGCGGTAACGTTTGAAGACTGCGCGTTCGAGGGAACAACTCAGGAGTGCACGCTGAATGCGGGTGGGAACAGCACGGTGAGAATCGAGCTGCCCGTAGTTGACGGCGCGTATCTGTTCACGTTTGGCACCGAGAATCCGAATCTATGGGGCTGCAGTTTCTTCGTCAACGGAACGGAATACTATTTGAGCGCTGCGGAAAGCCGCTGGGGGTACGATCAAACCACGTTCTGCCTGGCTGTTCCCGGAAATGTCGAAACGCTGGAAATCAAGGTCCCCTGGGGGTATTTCAGCTTGTGGGAGTGCTCTTTGGAAGTGGCGCCCTATGACCAGCTTGCCGCGTGGACCGAAAGCGTTAATGCGGTGAATCTGGAGAACCTGGTAGTTGATGGTCCTAAAGTGTCGGGAACCGTTTCTGCCGATGAAACGGGTGTTTTGGCAATCAACGCTCCCTATTCTTCGGGCTGGCACTGCCGCATTGATGGGCAGGAGGCCGATGTTCTGCACGTCAGCGAGCTTTTTCCGGGCGTGGTGGTGCAGCCGGGCCAACATCAGGTGGAATTCTATTACGTGAATAAGGCGTTCGTGGCAAGCGCCGTGATAAGCGGCATCACGTTTGCGGCGATGGTTGTTGCTGCGATTGTCGCATGTTGCGCCCGCCAGCGATCGAAGCGTGCTTAAAATCCTGTTTTCCCTGTTCAGAGCACTGTATCAGTGTCTTCTTTTGACAAGAAAAGAGGAGGGTGGTAGTATCAGTCTATCTGTAAGTAGTACTCACGCAAAAAAGAGGGGGGAATGATTATGGGTAAAAGCAGATACGTGGAAAAACGACAATTGTCGTCGAAGCGTTCTCAATTCATCAGCGGTGTTTTATCGCTTGTTCTCTGCTTCTCCATGGTTCCCTTTGCGTATGCCGAAGATGAGGTGGACGTCAGGGATTGTTGGTACGATATTCATGATAAGGGCGGTTACGAAGTTGCGTCTTGGGTATCTGCTGCCACCATTCCTCCGTCGGTGTCCGAAATCGATTGGCAGCATCTTCAGCCTGGTGTTGACTATAAGGATAAAAGCATGATTCTGACGTTTGCGCCGAAGCTCTCGCTTTCTTTGGCGCGCGACTACATCAGTCGGCAAGGATGGACAGAGGATAAGCTTATTGCCTGGAATGAAGATGCTGGTTGGAAATGCATGTCCGTCACAATAGCCGATTCGCAATCTCTGCAGGAAGAAATGACGTCTGCATGTGCGTTGTGGTGGGTCTGGTATGCGGAGCTAAACCATATTTCAGCGTGCCCTATTGATGAAGAAGTCTCTGATCTTCCCGATGAATCGATAGAGGCACCCTCACGACAATGGCCTTTTGACAATCAAGATACTAATCTCATTAATCCGTTTGAAAACTATTCCGAAAAAGAGCTCTATCTTGCATTTGAGCCCGACGTTTCGCTTGAAGCAGCGCTCGACACCGTTTTTTCCATGGAAGGCTGGAGCGTTGGTTATTATCAGGGAACAGCTTACAGTGAAAGCAGCTGGTTTTACGATCACGAGCTCTTGGTCACCATTCCTTCAGGAATGACGGTAATCGATGCTAAAAAGATTGCGAAGCAGCAAGCTGGGATTGCTGATGTGGAGCTTGTTTATTACCTCACAACGGGTCCTGTTTATGAAGAGAAGCCCAATATTGTCATAACGTTCGATGCAGGCGTTGACTACAATCAAGTAAAGAAGGCAATTCTTGGTTTGGGCTGGCCATATGGGGACGCAACGAAGCTGGCAGATACAGGACAATTGAGGGTTGAGGCATTTTATCCGAAAAACCTTGCGAGTGAACTTGCTATCTCCAAAGCGTATTCTTTGGAAGGCGTTGTCCATGTTGAATTGATTGAGCCGTCTGGCTCCGGCGGTGAAGATGGCAGTCAGTCGCCGAGCGAAGGTGATGATTCTTCCGGTATCAATATAGGCGACCAGTGGTATCTTGATTACCTGGGCATTGTTGATGCATGGAATCAGGCGCAATGCAACGGTACCGTTTCTGTGGCCGTTCTTGATACGGGTGTTTGGGCTGTTCCCGACTTGCAAGCAAACCTTGACCTTGACAATGCGTGGGATGCGGTCTCGGAGTCTCCTCTGTCGGCAGACCCCATACATCCTCATGGAACGTGGGTTGCTGGTGCTATTTCGGCTCAGGCCGATGATGGCCAAGGTGTAAGTGGCGTTTCTCATAATGCAAAAATCGTTCCCGTGAACATTGCTTCTTCCGTTAAAGATGGCGTGGCTTCCGCAACGGACGATGATATTGCGTGCGCTATAAATCACGTTGTTGAGTCAGACAGTATTGATAATCTGCGCGTGATCAACATGAGCTTCGGTTGTCCAGGAGAGGTAAAAGGAAGCCTTCAAACGGCGATTAATCATGCGGCGGATGAGAATATTTCTATTGTGTGCAGCGCGGGGGACGAAAACACGGATGCTGCATATAAACCTTCTGATTCCGATAACGTGATTGGCGTTATTACAACAAAAATTACCGAACGTTGGATTGACCCTTCAGATCAGAGCAAAGGGTCGTGCTATGGCCCCGCAAAGGATATAGCCGCACCTGGATATTGCATCAAAACCGTATCGACCGATATGGATACATATGGGATAGCTTATTGTACTGGCACATCTTTTTCGGCTCCCCTTGTGTCAGGCGTGCTTGCTTTGATGTATGCGGCCAATCCTAATCTTACTGCGGCTGATGCCGAGTACTATCTTGAAAATACGGCAACTGATTTGGGCGAGCCTGGGTTCGATAACGAATTCGCTAACGGCTTGGTGAATGCGAAAGCTGCTGTTTTATCGGTAGCTTCAGAAGATGCTTTGTTTACTCGTCTTGCGGGCGACTATGCGGTGAACACCATGGATGCCATTGTCTCCGAGGGCTTCCTTGATGGCGTTTACGAAGGCGCGACCGGGTCGGATACCGTTATCGTGGCCACTATGGATTCCTACTACGATGCTTTGACGGCGGCAAGCCTTGCGGGCGTTAAGAATTGCCCCATTCTTTTGACCGATCCTGAGACGCTCAGTCCCGAAACGGCATCGCTTATTGGACGGTTGGGGGCATCGAAAGCTTACATTGTTGGTGGCCCATCGGCGGTGAGCCCGAGTGTTGAGCGGCAAGTATCGGATCTTTCCGGCGTGAACGAGGTTGAGCGCCTGTGGGGGGACTACGCGCGCGATACCGCCATGGCAATCTATAGGGAAGGAACGCGCGAGGGCGCCTGGGGCGATACCGCCATTGTATGCACCGTGAATTCTTATCTGGACGGTTTGGCGGCTTCTTCGTATTCGTTTGCAAAAGGAGCTCCTATTTTCCTAGTGAATTCCGACTTGGTTCTTGAAAACGATGCTCTTTCTGCCATAGCAAGCGGTGGATTCAAGAAAGTCATTGTTATGGGCGGTACTTCTGCGGTTAGCTCGGCCATAGGCACGCAGCTCTTTGGCGTGGTGAACAATATATCCCGTATGGCGGGTGATGATGCTTACGAGACCGCGCGCCTGTTTGCCAACCGTTGTCTCGAGGACGGCATGCAGATGAATGGAGCGGCTGTGACCACGGCGCAATCGTACTACGATGCGTTGTGCGCGGGGCCGTTGTGTGGCAGGGCGAATGCGCCTATCTTATATGCGGATGAAGAGTATACAGAATCGGCTGAAGCGTTTTTCACGACTTATGCACCATTCTTTAATCGGGGATACGTGCTGGGAGGTTACTCGGCTGTTCCGAAGAGCGTGGTTCAAGAGCTGAAAGCCGCTGTTGCTGCAGCGTTGTAGCTGCTGGTACCGTGTTGCGGTGCTCTAGCTTGAGCGTGTTGCGTTTTTAGCGGTATGACAATTGGGGGATGGGCCAGAAGTGGCTCGTCCCCCGATTTTTTGCGACCAAGGTTGGGCGTTGCTATGCGGATAAGCTGCTGCTTTCCGGCGCCACCGTCGCTAGCGTTGCTCGTGGTTTTTTTATTGCGTTTTGCGGGTGCCGCTTGTGAGAGCTATCCTTCGCTCGGCTTATCTTCGGCGTTTTCGCTGGTCAGGAAGCGACGCTCGATATAGATGGGGCGGTTTTTGCCCTCGATGTAGGCACGCGAAAGATATTCGCCAATGAATCCCAACGCTAAAAGCTGCACGCCGCCTAAAAGCAGGATCAGCGCCACGATAGTAGCGTAGCCAGGGATATCAACGCCAAATGCAAGACGTTGCACAATCACGATAATCAAGTAGATGAACGCTGCCGCCGAAACAAACACGCCGGAGGTGGTAATGGTGCGCAACGGCGCCACCGAAAACGAGAGCAGCCCATTGAAGGCGTAGCGCAAAAGTCCCCATAACGACCACGTGCTTTCGCCTGCATGGCGTTTGCTGGGTGTGTACGGATAGGCATACGTTTTGAAGCCCACCCACGAGAACAGGCCCTTTGAAAACCGCTGATAGTCGCCCATGGACAAAAGCGCTTCTGCCACGCAGCGGCGGAACACGCGAAAATCGCTGGCGTCTTGGATGACCTCCATATTAGAAGACGAGGCTAGAACTTTATAGAACTTGTGGGAAAGCGATGCGGTCAGTCCCTTTTTCCGGTTCACTTGGCATGCCGCCACGCAATCAAGGTCATCGTCGCGCTCCAGGATGCGCACCATTTCAAGTAGCGTTGCGGGTTCTTGTTGCAGGTCGGCGTCAATGAACGCAATCAGGTCGCCTTGCGCGTGCTTGAGGCCCGCGAACAGCGCTGCTTCTTTCCCGAAATTGCGAGAAAACGAGACAGCGCAGACCGAAATTTGCTGTTCATTGCGAGCGATATCAACAAGTTTGCGCAGTTCATCGTATGTTTTATCCTTGCTGCCATCGTCGATGAAGATGATTTCGCAGGTCAGGTCCGTTTCGCCGAACACGCGCACGGCTTCATCGTAGAAGGGGCGAACGTTGGCCTCTTCGTTGTATGCAGGCACTATCATGGATAGTTTCATAAGGCGTCTTTCGTGTCCGGTGGTAAACAAAAGCCCGTTGAAAGCCAGCCAAAACACCATTTCCCGCGGTTTTATGAAGATGCCGAATTGATTTGCCGTCGTCCGGGATTGCAAGACCTTATCATTGGCCGTTTGACCGTCGATAAGGTCTTGTTGCTTTCAGGGAGGTTTTCAACAAAACCCAAGCATAGCACACTCAAGGATCCTCGTTGGCAATGCTTGGGTTTTATTTTTTCGGAAACCTCTTATTTCAAAGAAGCTCCCTGCGTTTGTTTTTTTTGCAGACCAGAGTAATGCCTGGTGACGTTTGGCAATGAAATCCTTGGCGACGTTACGCGAACATCTCTTCGCTCATCTTATCGATTTCGTCGGCAATCCACGCATTGGACTCTTTTTTCACCAAGGTGCCAAAAGGATCACCGTATGTCAAAGAGGGAATGTAGTATCCACGGGGGCCGTATGTGGAGCATGCGCGGCGCACTTCTGCGCGTACTTGTTCTTCCGTGCAGGTCAGCTTATCAACTTCGTTGGTTTCAATGCCGCCCTGGAATGCAATCTTGCCCTGAGTCTGCTCCTGGAGCTTCACGATATCATTGGTAGCCAAGGCGCCCTGCCAAACGTCAATATGGCAGTCGATCATATCTTGAATGATGGGTTCGTTGAAGCTGTCGGAGTGGTGAATTACGATAACGCCCTGATCATGAAGGTAGCCATATATGCGTTCGTACTGAGGCTTGAAAATATCGCGCCACAATTGGGGAGGGAAGAACAGGGATGTCTTTGATCCCCAATCGTCATGACTCAAAATCACATCGGGATGAACGTTTTCAACCATGAGCTTGAAGCCGTCCATGCGATAATCGGCGATAGCCCAAGAAAGTTCGGTCATGAGCTCGGGCTCTTCCATCATGTTGCAGAACGTATCCTCGAAGCCCATAAGGTTGTGCATGCGTTCAAAAATACCCGTTGGCGCGAAAAGACCCAACATCTTGTCAGTGCGGTCAACCTTTGCGACTTTCTCCAAGAAAGGGGTCCACAGGTCCTCTGCCGAGCAATGGGCAATAAGGTCAGGCACCTTGATAACGTCTTTCCACTCTTCGATGTCTTCGAGAGCTTTCAATTTGGGGTCGGGCAAAGCGCCAGGCTCGCCTTCGGGCCAGATGGTACGCACGCCCCAGGCATCGAAACTAGGCTCCATGCCGGGAAAACGCTTTCCGCGCACATAAAAGTTGACAGGGTCGCCAAGTACCAGATCAAGGTACTCGTAGCCATTCACAAAACGGTCAGGGTTTCCACCGTGAATGGTCTCAAGAAAGTTCTCACGTTTTGAGAGCATGTCTACTCCTTGTTCGTTTGTCTGGGAATGCAAATTCAAGTGGAGGACGAGGGGAAATGTCCCTTTGGTGCAAAGAATCACGCCCCTTTGTCTTAAGTTGAATTTATTGTAGGGGGCGAAAATAAATTAGGCATTTCGTTATTTGATACGATGCTTCCGGAAAGGAATTGCAAGACCGCTCGTGCGGGAAAGCAACAAAAAAGGCCAGAGGAATAAACCTCTGACCTGATGTTTCGTGGTCGGGTTGACAGGATTTGAACCTGCGACCTCTGCGTCCCGAACGCAGCGCTCTACCAAGCTGAGCCACAACCCGCTGTAAAAGACAGCTTAAGCATGATAGCACATTGTTTCGATTAGTGCGAGAAAAATGTGAAAAGATATCTTCTCCTGCCGCTTCTTTTCTTCAACCGTAGCGCGAATGTGATAACATAGCAAGGCTACAGAGAAGCCCGCAGTGAACGGATGAGCTGGCGGGTTTCGGATTTTGAAAAATAATAACGAGGACGATCCACAGATTGGCGGAAAAATGGCTGAAGGCAACTTGATTACCCAAGAAGGCAAAGATCAGCTTGAAGCAGAGCTGCATTACCTGGAAACTGAAAAGCGCGCCGAGATTGGCGAGCGCATTAAGGTTGCCCGCGAGTTCGGCGATATCTCTGAAAACTCCGAATACGATGACGCGAAGAACGAGCAGGCTCAGGTTGAGGCGCGCATTGCGCAGATTAACCGCATTTTGGCAGATGCCGTGGTGGTGAGCGCCAACAAGCGTTCCACGAAAATCAACATTGGCAGCACGGTAACGCTGGACCTTAATGGAGTTGAGCGCGTGTTCACCATTGTAGGCGCGGCTGAAAGCAACGTGAAGGGCGGCAAGATTTCCAACGAATCCCCTGTTGGCGCTGCTATTTTGGGTCACAAGAAGGGTGACGAGATTGAAGCTGTTGGCCCGACGGGTCGTCCGCTGACGATTGTCATCAAGAAAACCGAACGCTAATCATTAACGGGCAGCGCGCCTTCCTTCGCTTGCTTTTGCGCGAAAGGGGTGCGCTGTAATTATATGCGCTTGATGCCGTTGGCGCTGCATCGGGTCGATGCATGGGGCGGGCGTGCCAAGCGGAGCAAAATACGGTTTGCCTTCGCGGCATTCCCTTTGAAGGAGAATTTCTATGAGCGAAAACAACGCAAAGCAGCAGATGGTTGAAGACGATCCCATTGAGGTTCGCAAGGCCAAGCGTGCTGCGCTGATTGCGGCGGGCGAGGACCCTTACGGCCACGCTTTCGACTACACCCATCATGTGACCGATCTGGATGCAGCTTACGCCGGCCTTGCCGATGGCGAGTCCACGGAAGATGCCGTCGCTGTTGCTGGCCGCGTGATGTCCAAGCGCGTGCAGGGCAAGTGCGCGTTCTTCGGTCTGCGTGACACCACGGGCGACATTCAGCTGTTCTTCCAGATCAACAACTTGGGCGAGGATCTGTACAAGCGCGCAAAGGACCTGGACGTGGGCGACTGGATTGGCGTTCACGGCACCATGATGCGCACGAAGCGTGGTCAGCTTTCTGTTGCTGCGCGCAGCTTTGAGCTTTTGTCGAAGAGCTTGCGTCCGCTGCCGGAAAAGTTCCACGGCTTGGCCGACAAAGAGCTGCGTTATCGTCAGCGCTACGTTGACCTTATTGCAAACCCCGAGGTCAAGGGCACGTTTGTCAAGCGCAGCCAGATCGTTTCCGCAATCCGACGCTACATGGACGGCCAGGACTTCTTTGAGGTGGAAACGCCGTTTTTGCATTCCATTATGGGTGGCGCAAACGCCAAGCCCTTCGTGACGCACTTCAACGCGCTTGATCGCGATTACTTCCTGCGCATTGCTACCGAGCTGCCGTTGAAGCGCCTGCTGGTGGGCGGTTTTGAGCGCGTGTACGAGATTGGCCGTCAATTCCGCAACGAGGGTATGGACCCCTTCCACAACCCTGAGTTCACTACGATGGAAGCTTATCAGGCGTTTACCGACCTTTCCGGCATGATGAAGCTTACGCAGGGCGCCATTCAGGCTGCTGCGCAGGCGGCGTGCGGCACTATGACCGTTGAGTACCAGGGCAACACCATTGAGCTGGGTGGCGATTGGCGCGTGGCAACCATGTCCGAGCTGGCAAGCGAAGGCGCGGGCGAGGAGGTTTCCTTCGCGCGTACGCATAAAGAGCTGGCGGAAATTCTTGAGCGCAACGGCGGCCATGCCGATACTGCGTGGGGCAAGGGCAAGCTCATCTCCGAGATTTTCGAGGCTGTTGCCGAGGAAAAGCTCATCCAGCCGACGTTCGTTACCGAGCATCCGCTGGAAATCAGTCCCTTGGCAAAGAAGGACCCGAAGGACCCGAATTTCACGCAGCGCTTTGAGCTGTTTATTTGCGGCCACGAGTACGCCAACGCATTTACCGAGCTGAATGACCCCGTTGACCAGGCTGAACGCTTCCGTGCGCAGGTTGAGGCAAAGGGCATGGGCGACGACGAGGCCATGGGCTACGATGCCGACTACATCCGCGCGCTGGAATACGGCATGCCTCCTGCGGGCGGCGTGGGCATTGGCATTGACCGCCTGGTCATGCTGCTGACCGATAGCGCTACTATCCGCGACGTGTTGCTGTTCCCGCACATGCGCGAGGAAACCCCAGCTGGTGCGCCTAAGGCTGAAGCTTGCGTTGGCGAAGGTGCTGCCGCTGATGGTGCGGCTGCCGCTTGCGCCGTTGAGCCTGCTGCGTCCGCTGCGGCCATCGACTTCTCCAAGGTGGAGATCGAGGACTTGTTCCAGGATTTCGTTGACTTCGAGACGTTCAGCAAGTCTGACTTCCGTGCGGTGAAGGTCAAGGCGTGTGAGGTAGTGCCGAAGAGCAAGAAGCTGCTGAAGTTCGTGCTGAACGACGGCACGGACCAAGACCGCGTGATTCTTTCGGGCATCCACGCGTATTACGAGCCCGAGCAGCTGGTGGGCAAGACGCTCATTGCCATTACGAACTTGCCGCCGCGCAAGATGATGGGCATCGATTCGTGTGGCATGCTTATTTCCGCCGTTCATGCGGAAGAGGGCGAAGAGCGCTTGAACCTGCTTATGGTGAGCGACGCCATCCCTGCCGGCGCAAAGCTGTACTGATCGCTGTTGACAAATTACCCCACCTTTTGTCAACATTTCGACGTTCAAATCCGAGGTGCTACGCGCGCCTCGGATTTTTTATGCGCGGCGATGGTTGGTTGGGAGTTTCGACTTGAGTTGAGTTCCGAGCTCTCTGGCGGCATGTTGTCGGATTTTTCGCCCAAATGCGCTCAAATGAACGGTTCGGGGCAGGTGGAAGAGGAATTAGAATGTTCGCTGTTGCCAAGATGATATTGCGACCTGGACTTTTGCGGAGTTGGATAGGGTTGAAGGGTTGAAAACCGCTTCGTTTGCGCCTTCGACCTGCCCCGTATCGTGCATTTGAGCGTTTTCGAGCCAGATTTCCGACAAGATGCCCGTGGCTTGTCGATTTTTAAAGGAAACGGGGATTGCGAAGACAGCCGCCAGCAAGGGTTCGCCTCACGACTTGAGTATTCTCAAATGAAGGTGGAGCCCATACATTCCGTGCTCAAACAGTCCTCGCTTTGGAGAACAGTCCACTGGACTGTTCTCGTCGCTGCGGAACTGCGCGCGAAACGTATGGGCTCCACCTTCATCTGCGCGATGTTGGCAAGGGCAACACCGGCAACTTTACAGCAGAATCTCGAGTGCGCCGAACGCGATACCCAGTGCTGCACCTGCTACAACGTCGCTAGGGTAGTGCACGCCGCCTATCACGCGCACCGCTGCCATGCAGCAGCTCAGCAGCACCATGGCGATTCCCGCAGGTGCGCACCACGCGTAAAATGTTAAGGCAATGGCGAACGCGGAATACGCGTGCCTGCTGGGAAACGATTTCCCCTTCGTGTCTTTCGGGATGACCGAGGGGTAGCCGAACGCCTCGTAGGGACGCGGCCTGTTGATGATGCGCCTCAGTGCGCTGATCAGCACAAATCCTACAGCGGGAAACAGCACAGCCTTCCAAGCAAGCGAGTTTTGAGTCGCAATAAGAAATGCCACCAACAACGGGTACGCCACGTAGTAAATGGTGGTAATGCCTTTGTTCGCGGCAGCAACAAGCGAAGCCGCTTTCGGGTTGTCCCGAAGCGGCTTCGTCAGTGCTTTGTATTGTTCGGCGTTCATGCGCGTTTCTTGCGTTTCGTTAGCGTGCGGTGTTGGCGGCTCGGTGTGTCTGCGGTGCTCGCACTAATCGCGCGTCAGCTTGCGATGCATCACGCGCAGTTTCGTGGCCTCGGACCCTAGGCGCTCTTCGCGGTTCTTCTGGTAGTCGGCGAAGTTACCCTCGAACCAGAACCAGTTGCCGGGGTTTTCCTCGGTGCCTTCCCAAGCCAGAATGTGGGTTGCCACGCGGTCCAGAAACCAGCGATCGTGGCTCACAATCACGCTGCAGCCGGGGAACGCCAGCAGCGCTTCTTCCAGACTTTCCAGCGTTTCGGTGTCCAGATCGTTGGTGGGTTCGTCCAAAAGCAGCAAGTTGCCGCCCTGCTTCAGGGTAAGCGCCAGGTTCAGGCGGTTGCGCTCGCCGCCAGACAGCACGCCTGCGGGTTTCTGCTGGTCGGGTCCCTTGAAGCCGAACACGCTCACATACGCACGCGACGGAATTTCCTGCTTGCCCACGGTAATGTAGTCGTTGCCGTCGGACACGACTTCCCACACGGATTTGCTGTTGTCAATGCCTGCGCGGTTCTGGTCCACGTAGGAAAGCTGAACGGTCTCGCCAATTTCCAACGTGCCGCTCGTGAGCGGTTCAAGCCCCACGATGGTCTTGAACAGGGTAGTTTTACCCACGCCGTTCGGGCCGATGACGCCCACAATGCCATTGCGCGGCAGGCTAAAGCTCAGGTCGTCGATAAGCACGCGATCACCGAATGCCTTGTGCAGGTGGCTTGCCTCAAGCACCTTGTTGCCCAAGCGCGGGCCAACGGGAATGTGGATGTCGGTGAAGTCAACGCTCTTGAAGTTCTCGGCCTCGGCAGCCATGCGCTCGTATGCTTCCAAACGTGCTTTGCTCTTTGCGTGGCGCGCGCTGGGGGTCGATCGAACCCATTCCAGCTCGGAACGCATACGCTTTGCCAGTTTGGCTTCTTGCTGGCCTTGCGCCTCCATGCGGGCGGCCTTTGTTTCCAGGTACGTGGAGTAATTGCCCTTGTAGGGGTACAGATGGCCGCGGTCGACTTCGCAGATCCACTCGGCAACGTTGTCCAGGAAGTAGCGGTCGTGGGTAACGGCCAGAACGGCGCCCTGGTAATCGTGCAGGAATTTTTCCAGCCACAGAATGGACTCGGCGTCCAGGTGGTTCGTGGGCTCGTCCAAAAGCAGCAGGTCGTGGGCTTCCAACAGCAAGCGGCACAATGCCACGCGACGGCGCTCTCCGCCTGAAAGCACGTTTACCGGCATGTCGGGGTCGGGGCACTGCAGCGCGTCCATGGCCTGGGTGAGCTGGCTGTCCAAGTCCCAGCCGTTCGCGGCGTCAATGGCATCTTGCAGCTTGCCCATCTCCTCCATGAGCGCGTCGAAATCGGCATCGGGTTCGCCCATTTCGGCGCCAATCTGGTTGAAACGCTCGACTTTCGCCAGGATATCGCCGAACGCCAGACGCACGTTTTCGATGACGGTCTTGTCCTCTTCCAGCGGCGGCTCCTGCAGCAAAATGCCCACGGAATAACCCGGGGTCAGATGCGCCTCGCCGTTCGATACTTCTTCCAGGCCGGCCATAATCTTGAGCAGCGTGGACTTGCCCATGCCGTTCGGACCCACAACGCCAATTTTCGCGCCGGGGTAGAAGCTCAGCGTCACGTCGTCCAGAATCACTTTCTGACCATGGGCTTTGCGCGCCTTGTACATCTGGTAGATAAACTCTGCCATGAAATCTCCTTTATAGGGGTTTGCGTGATTTGTTCCGCTCATTTTCTCATAAAACCGCGCATGCGCCTAGGCGCACACGCGTTTGCGCCTGTAGGGGTGGGGAAGGGGCTAGGGAAGGGGCGCGCGGTGCGAGCAAGGGAAGGGGTGGCGACGCGAGCGAGCAGGGGGCAGCGGGAATGTGGCGCTTGCGGGTGCGGTGTTTGTGCTGGTGCGCTGCGCAAGCTAGGGAATGTGGCGCTTGCGGGTGCGGTGTTTGTGCAAATGTTTGCTGCGGCACCGCGGTGCCGTGCTGCCGTGCTAGCACCTGCCTCGTCCCCGCATCATCGCGCCAGCACCCGCCGCACCACCGTCCCACTGCCTGCCGTGATACCTGAAAAGCGCGTTTTTGTCGTTTTGTCTCCCGCCATCTTTCATGTTGTTGGATTTTGGGGCCGAAATTCGAAGTTGATGCAGGTTGGAAGTAGGTCGAGTCCATACTTCTGAGAAAAGTTTATACATGTATCATTTGAGAATAATCGTGAACAGGTATTTTATTGAGCACCATTTCCTGTAATTAGCCGTGAGGCTGAGAAATGCCCTCAATTGCGCCTTCCACCTACTTCCAACCTACTACAACTTCGAATTTGGGAGCGATTTTTCAACAACATGATGCTGTTCGGTGGTTCGTTGCCGCCCGAAACGATACAATAGGGCGAAATTGAGGGTCCGCAGTGGCTTTTCCGTGCGAGCGCGGGCGCGAGAAGCGCGCGGAAAACGAATATGCAAGAAAGCTGCATGGCCATGGGCGACAAGGCAAAATACGAAGAAGGGCAAGCAAGCGTGGAACGATTTGGCGCAGGGGCTGCGAATACTCAGGGCATGAACAGGCAGAACGCAAATGAGCGGGGCGCAAATGAGCAGGATGCAAATGAGCGGGGCACGAATGGGCGGACCCCGAACGAGTGTCCGAACGACCGTCGTGCGGGCGAAGGAAAGCTCGTCATTTGTCCCACCCCTATCGGCAACCTGGGCGATGTGACCGATCGCATGCGCGCGTGCCTGGAAAATGCCCAGGTCGTATGCGCGGAAGACACGCGCGTCACGGGGAAACTCCTTGCGTCGCTTGGTATCAGACGGCCGCTTGAGCGCTTGGACGAGGCAATGTTGTCGTCGCGTGCCAATTCTGTGGTAGAGCGCGTTTTAGCGGGCGAGGTCATTGCGTATTGCTCGGACGCCGGTATGCCGGGCATTTCCGATCCGGGTCTGCGTTTGGTGCGTGCGGCGCGTGAAGCGGGCGCCACGGTAGAGGTTTTGCCTGGTCCCGTTGCTGCGGCAACAGCTTATGTTGCAAGCGGCTGCACGAATCAACGCTTCTTTTTCGTGGGGTTCTTCCCGCGCAAAGATGCCGAGCGTCGCGCGGAGCTGCAAAGCGTTGCCAAGCTGGATGCCGCGCTGATCTACTACGAAAGCCCGAAGCGCCTGGCTGATGCGCTGGGCGTTATTGCTCAGGAATTCCCGCATCGTCAGATGGCAGTCTGCCGTGAGCTTACGAAGCTGCACGAAGAAGTGGTGCGCGGCACAACATCGTATGTGCACGAGGTATTCGCGGAACGTGCCGCCGCAGACGGCATCAAAGGCGAGATTGTCCTGGTTATCGATGGGCCTTCGGAAGAAGAAGCCGCCGCCGCAGCGCAGCAGACTGCAGTCGATGGTGCCGCCCGCGCTGCGCAGTTGCGCGCAGAAGGTGCGTCCAAAAAGGACATTGTGAAAGCACTCGTCGCTGAGCTGGGGATATCGCGTAATGAAGCGTATGCGCTAGCGCTCGGCGAAGGTAGATAGGCGGCTTTGTTTTGGCATTAGCGAAACCAAAAGCAAGAAGACCGCGCAGGCGCGCAGGCGGCGGCGCGAAAATCGTAGCGCGCCAAGAGCTCAACATTGATGGTATTGCCGTCAAGCTCACGCTCAAAACCATGAGCAGCATTACGATGCGCGTGAAAACCGCTGCCGAGCCGGTGCAGATTTCCGCGCCGGTGGGAACATCACGCCAGGTCATCGAGGGATTTGTACGTTCGCGCAAGAGCTTGATTGCGCAACTGCAAGAAAGCTGGCAAGATTCCCCCATGGCGCGCGCGAATCTGGCCACGCCGCAAGAAGTTGCCGAATGGCGCGCTATCGTAGAAGGACTCACGCCCGGGCTCGTTGAGCGCTGGGCAGCTGTTATGGGCGTTACCCCTGGTAAGCTGGCGTACCGCAACATGACAAGCCGCTGGGGCAGCTGTCAGCCCTCAACGGGACGCATCTGCATCAACGTGCGCCTGGCGCTGTATCCGCCGCGCTGCCTTGAGTACGTGGTGGTGCATGAGCTGGCCCATTTACTGGTACATGGGCATGGCGCGCAGTTCTACGCGGTGCTCGACCGTTATCTGCCCGATTGGCGCGAAAGCAAGAAGCTGCTGGAGTAGGGAAGGCCACTCGCTACTCGCTGCGCAGCGCTTCCACCGGGTCCTTCTTGCTGGCGCTGCGAGCAGGCAAAAGACCGGCAACAAACGTGAGCACCACGCTGATAAGCACCAGAATCACGGCGGCGTTTGCCGGCAGCTGTGCCACGGCGGGGTAGTCGTTTGCCACCAGAACCACGTTCGCAATAGCGCATGCAATGGCCGTGACGCCCACGCCCAACAATCCCGCGACCAAGCCTTCGATAATCGTTTCGGCGTTGAACACATGGCTGATATCCTTCTTGCTGGCACCAATCGCGCGCAGAATGCCAATCTCTTTGATGCGCTCCAACACGCTGATGTACGTAATCACGCCAATCATAATGCTGGAAACAATCAGCGAAATAGCCACGAACGCAATCAGCACCATGGAAATCATATCCACAATGTTCGTAACGCTGGTCATGAGCAAGCCCACTAGGTCGGTGTACGTGATAACTTTATTCTCGTCTACTTGCTTCATCTGGGCATTGTATTGGTCAAGAACGTCAATGACCTTCTCTTTGCTCTCAAAGCTAATGGGATAAATGCTTACTTCGTACGGCTTATTCAGGTCGGCGTATCCGAAATTCTTCAGGTTGTTCTCGTATGTGCGCTCTTCGGTGGTGCGCATGGACATCATGATGTCGGTCAAATCGTTCGAGCTCATGTTCACTTGGAATGCGTTGGCAAAGGCGCTGGTGTCAACGGAGAAGGCGCTGGCCATGTTCGAGGAAAGCTGTCCCATTGCCGTGCCCATAGCTGCGCTGACCTGCTGTTGCACGGCCGCGCCCAGCTGGGCAGCCATGGCTGCCATTGCCTGCTGCAAGTAAGCGCCCACGGCGGTTTGCACGCTGTTGCCCACCGCTTGCACGATAGATTGCGTAAGCGCTGCGGCAACTTGGGGAACTACCTGTGCGGTTATTTGTCCCACGAGCTGCGTTTGCAGCTGGGGCTCAAGTGTGACCATAAGGTCATCGGCAAGCGCTTGGTCGTCAAACGCGCTGGTCAGTGCATCGTTCAGCACAGTATTCGAGCTGAAGTACGCCGTTGCGGCATCTTTCGGCGTTGCGTATTCCGTGCTATGCGCCATGTACCAGGTAATGAAATCCGCCATGGCATCACTCATCTTGTCGGCCAACACCGTGTTGTCGAAGTAATTTCCAATTTTCAAGCCGCTTAAGTCAAGGTGCACCGAGCTCATATCGACGTTTACCTTAATGGAGCTTGGGTCGAAATTTTTCATGACCTCGTTCATGTCAATGGTGATGGACGACGGATTAAACGCCGGCAGTGTGCTGGGGTCAATTTGCACGCCACTCATGTCAATGGACAGCGCACTGGGATCAATTTGCAGTTTGCTGTTATCAACTTGGAAGGCGCCCGCCAATGCCGATTCGTCAATGGTGAACAAAGAGCCCAGGTCAAAGCCGTTTGAGTTGTTTTCCTCGTCGAAGGGTTCGCCCGCGATAACATCGGTGGACGGCGTGGCCAGTTGGTCCTTCACGATCTGCTTTTCAGCGGCGCTGTTCACCATATGCTCGGTAAGCTCGTAGGGGTAGTTGATGCCTTGCTTCAGCATGGCAATGCGCGCGTCCTCGGTGGGGCGCACAATGCCCACAATGTTCAGCGTTTCGCTGTTATTCACCAGATCGGTCATGTAATCGGCATCGCTGGACTTGTCTTTCCAAACGCCGTACGTCTCATCGTACTCGTAGCAATCTGCAGCGCTGACCAGCTTGTATTGCGTGTTCAGAACGGTGTCGTACGAGACGGGTTCGTAATCATCGGGGGTAGTGACTTCTTCTTCGTTGATGAATGCTTTGACCATATCGGACAGCTCGCTGGAATCGCGCAGGCCCAGTGCGTATAGCATGAAGTCGTTGATGTTGCCCTTGCGCGAAGTTACCAGCACGCATTCGTTGTAGTTTTCAGGCCAATGACCAGCCACGACTTCGTAAGAATTCGCGTAAAGGTCTTTGTCCTTCGGCATTTGATAGAAGGCATCGGTGCTCATGGTCATGGACATCAGGCCATTGCTGCTGCCTGATCCCATGCCCAGCGCGGCGAACGTTTTGTCGGGATTCACCTGGTGCGCGCCGTTCGACGTGTCAGACAGGTAGATTTGCGGCTGCACGTTGTAGCTGTACTCGATAGAGTTCACGTACGGCTCAATGCCGCTGGTGCCGCTGTCAAAGAAGTCCTTGAGCGATTGCAGGTCGTTGCTGCCAATGCTGCCAAAGATGTGCGAGACGGTTTTCGCTACGCCCAGCTCATTTTCGCCACCGGGCACAATAAAGTCTTTGCCCATAGGGTTTTCAGGGTCGCCGGCAAGACCGGTTGCGGAGCCGGAAGTGTCCGAAGAATCATCTTCGTCATCGGAGCTGGTAACGTTCAGATTCATGGCTGAACTGGTGATTTGTAGCGGATATTCCGAAAGCGTTTCTTCTTCCACGCTGGCAATGTAGTTGTTCACGCCGTTCGCCAATGCCAAAATAGCCGCAATGCCCATAATGCCAATCGATCCCGCAATGGCGGTCATGATGGTGCGGCCTTTTTTCGTCATCAGGTTGTTGAAGGAAAGGGAAAGCGCCGTGAGCAGGCTCATGGACGTGCGGCGCGGCTGCTTCGTGCTCACGCGCGCAAGCTCGTCGGCGGTGGGCTCGTAGGGGTTGGAGTCGCTTACGATAACGCCGTCGGCCAGGTTCACGATGCGCGTGGCGTACTCTTCGGCCAGCTCAGGGTTGTGCGTGACCATGACCACCAGGCGATCTTGAGCAATTTCGGTAAGCAAATCCATAATCTGCACGCTCGTTTTGGAATCAAGCGCGCCCGTGGGCTCATCGGCCAGAAGAATCTCGGGGTCGTTGATGAGTGCGCGCGCAATGGCAACGCGCTGCATTTGTCCGCCGGAAAGTTGGTTAGGGCGCTTGTCAATGTGTTCACCCAAACCCACGCGCTGAAGCGCTTGCGTGGCGCGTTTCTTACGTTCATCTGCGGAAACACCGGAAAGCGTGAGTGCCAGCTCAACGTTTGCCAGCACGGTTTGGTGGGGAATCAGATTATAGCTTTGGAAGACGAAGCCAATGCGGTTGTTGCGATACGTATCCCAGTCGCGGTCCTTGTACTTCTTTGTGGACACGCCGTCGATAACCAGGTCGCCGGAATCGTAGTGATCAAGGCCGCCAATAATGTTCAGCAGCGTGGTTTTGCCCGAACCCGAAGGACCTAAAATGGCCACAAACTCGTTGTCGCGCAGCGAAAGCGAAACGTCATTGAGCGCTTGCTGCGTAAACGAGCCGGTGGTGTACGACTTGCGGATATTTTTGACTTGAAGCATGCGATTCTTCTTCCCAAAATAAGTGACACTAACAAGGCATTATATGCATGGTATGCGAAAACCGCGCTTCCGTTTATCCAGCTTGGGGCGTTGTTGCTAAGTTGACACTTCGTCTTCAAAGACCCACATGGAGAAGGAACGCCCCGGGAACGCATGCGGGCGCTGGCTTGCAATGGCGTGTTCGCGGTCGTGCGCCCGCCGCAGCGTCGCCCGCGGTCGCACGCCGCCCGCCCGCTTGCCGCACGCCCGTCGTACATCCGCCGCAGCGTCGCCCGCGTTCGCTCCCATCCTCCGCCTGCCACGTTACTGCGCCTGCGCCCCCGCAACAAAAACGCCTTCCCCTTGAGCAAAGGGAAGGCGCGAAATGTTGACAAAAGGTGGGGTAATTTGTCAACAAATTAGCTGACGAGGCCTTGGATGATGGGGATCCAGCCTGCAACCAGGATAACGACGATCAGCACGGGCACGCCAAAACGCATCCAGTTATACAGCCAGGTGGGGAACTTCAGGCCGTCGCCGCTGTTCGCTTCCTCCAGGAAGTTCTTCCAGCCCCAGCCCTTTTTACTCACGCAGAATCCAATGAAGATAAGCGAGCCAATAGGCAGAATGTTGTTCGAAACAATGAAGTCCTCAAGACCGTCAACCGTTCCGCCAATGGGCAGGTACGTGCCCAGTTCGGGGTTCATGCCGAAGATGGCCGGCAACACCAAAACCAGCATACCCACGCACGTCACGATGGAGCTTTTCTTGCGGCTCCAGCCCCACTGATCCATGCCGAACGCAATAAGGTTTTCGAACACTGCGATAACGGTCGAAAGCGCCGCAAACGACATGAACAGGAAGAACAGCGTGCCCCACAACTGGCCAAGCGGCATTTGCTCAAAGATGTTGGGCAGCGTGATAAATGCCAGGCCAGCGCCCGATCCGGGCTCAACGCCGAAGGCGAAGCAGGCAGGGAAGATGATCAAGCCGGCAAGCAGCGCCACGGCAGTGTCAAGAATGCCGATGGTGGTTGCCTCGCCGAAAAGGCTGCGGTCCTTGCCAATGTAGCTGCCGAAAATAGCCATGGAGCCCATGCCAATAGACAGCGTGAAGAAGCTTTGGCCCATGGCGGCGTAAATGGCATCTGCTGCCGTTGCGGGATCGCAGAAGATCTTGGAGAAGTCGGGCTTCAGATAGAACGCAATGCCTTCCAGGGCGCCTTCGCCCAGCGTAACGGCACGTACGACCAAAATCAAAATGAGCGCAAACAAGCCCACCATCATGAAGCGCGTGACGTTTTCAACGCCCTTGCGCACGCCCAAGCTGCACACTACGGCGCCAATGATGATTACCACAAAGCACCATAAAATCAGCTCGCCGGGGTTGCCTAGCATGGCGGTGAACGTGGCGGCACTGCTTTCGGCGGTTACGCCCACGAACTGGCCCGCTGCTGTTTTCACAGCATAGTTTAAGAACCAGCCGGCAACAACGGTGTAAAACATCATAAGAAGCGCGTTGCCCGCAATGGCAATCCACTTATAGATGTGCCACTTCGACCCTTCCGGCTCCAGTGCGTCGAAGGCCTTCGCAATGCCTTTTTGACTGCCGCGGCCCACGGCGAATTCCATGGCCATAATAGGAAGGCCCAGGATAACCAGGAAAATCAGGTACAGCAGCACGAACGCGCCGCCACCATATTCTCCGGTGATATACGGGAAACGCCAAACGTTACCCAAGCCGATTGCGCATCCTGCGCTGATAAGGATGAAGCCCAGTCGGCTCCCGAACTTTTCGCGTTCCTGCACGTGCATACTCCTCTATACGGTCACTACGGTTGCTTTTGCTCAAGGGTAAGCGTGATAGTTGTACCCTTTGCAGCCTTTCCCGTTTGCGATTGAGAAGCGACTCTTGCTGAATCGTCTTCCTGGCCGCTTACGGAAACATTGAACCCAGCGGCACTCAAGGCGCTTTTCGCCTGGCTGAGCGTTTTGCCCACTACATTGGGAATGTCAACTTCAGCGGTCGCAGGGTCTTCGCCCAAGCTTACCACAATCGTAACGGTTTCGCCCTTCTCAAGCTTGCCGCCATTCGGGCTTTGGCTGATAACCAGCCCCTCGGAGACTGAGCTGCTATGCTGTGTTTTCACGTTCACACTGAAACCGGCTGCAGAAAGCGCCGATTCCGCGCCGCTTTGCGAGTAGCCCACCACGCTGGGGACGGTTACGTTTTCCGCGCCCAGCGACAAGATGTATTCAACGGTGTCGCCTTTCGTTACCGTTTCGCCGGCAGCGGGGGATTGCTCGATAACGTGGTTCACGTCAACGTCGGCGGAATACTCGGCGGTACCCGCGCGTGCAACCAGGCCCGCTTTGGTCAGGGCGTCCTGGGCCTCCTTAGCGGTCATGTTGTCCAGGCTGGGCACAACAACTTGCTCAGCGCCCAGGGAAACGGTGATGTTGACCTTAGAGCCCTTTGCGGCTTTCGACTTTGCTGTGGGGTTCTGCTTGATCACTTCGCCGTCTTTCGCATCGGCATCGTAGGATTTATCGGTGGTGCCCAGCTCAAAGCCAGCAGCCTTAAGCGCCGCCGTTGCTTCGCGTGATGTCATGCCCATCACGTTGGGCACTTCAATTTCTTCCGCGCCGTTAGAACCGAACAGCTTAAAGCCGCCGAAGGCAAGCAACGCCACAACAATCACGGCAATAATGCCGCCCACCACGGTACGGCGCGAAACGCCGCCCTTCGGATCTTCGTCAAGGGCGTTGTTGTGGCGATAGCTGCGGTTCGATGCTGCTCCGCCCGCCGATCCGGCACCCATAACGGCGTTTTCGGATGCGGGCAATACGGCGGTTTTGTCCAGCGGGCCGCGTCCTGCGTAGCTGCCGTTTTGCGCAGCAGCGCCACCCGGCAACACCATGGTGGCTCCTGCGGGTCCTGCTTGCACGCCGTTGCCCAGATAAGCCGTTTTTGCAGATGAAGACACATTTCTAGAGAAGCTGGGCGTGCGTCCTGCCAAGTAATCGTTCAGAGCGGCACGCATTTCCTGCGCGCTTGAGAAGCGGTCGCGCGGGTTTTTCTCCAGCGCTTTCATGATGATCTCTTCAAGCACGGGATCGATATTGGGATTGAAATCGCTGGGGTAGGGCGGCAGCTCGTTGACCTGCTTCATTGCCACGCTAATGGCATCGGGGCCATCGAAGGGCAGCTGCCCGGTGGCTGCTTCGAACAGCACAATGCCCAGCGAGTAAATGTCGCTGGCGGCGTCGAGTTCCTTGCCCTGCGCTTGCTCGGGGGAGATATAGTGCGCTGTGCCCAAAACGCTGGACGTTTGGGTTTTCACGGAGTTTTTCGCATGGGCAATGCCGAAGTCCATGACCTTGATGTTGCCATCGGGCTGCACCATGATGTTTTGCGGCTTGATGTCGCGGTGGATCAGGTCTTGGTTGTGAGCAACGTTGAGCGCCGAGCACACTTGCGAACCAATTTCCGCAACTTTGCGCTGGTTGAGCGCGCCGCGCGCTTTGATGCCGCTCTTCAGGTCGGTGCCGCGGATGAGCTCCATCACAATGTAGTACGTGCCGTTATCGTTGCCCCAGTCGTAGATGTTTACAATGTAGGGGCTTTGCAGGTTGGCGGCAGCAGCGGCTTCCTGCTTGAAACGCTGGGTGAAATCGGGGCTTTCTGCATACTGGGGCAGCATTACCTTTACGGCAACGGTGCGTCCCAATACGGTATCCTGAGCACGGTAGACTTCCGCCATGCCGCCCACGCCAATGCGTTCTGTAATTTTATAGCGGTCGCTAAAGACCCGTCCTACGAAATCGCCAGCCATCTCTTTGCTCCTTAAGGCTTTTTTGCCGTTATCCCTATATCCTCTTACAAATTACCCTGAACACGCAATGCGGTTTCCAAAATGTTTTTCGCACGGCTTGTGGCAATACCGCTTTCGCCCTTCTCAATGACAATCGCGACTACCACGCTTGCGTCATCGGAGGGGCCCATGCCCACAAACCAATAATTGTTGCCATCGTCAAGCTCCGCCGTGCCCGTTTTGCCTGCAATCTGCACGCCCGATATGGCGGCTGCCTGGCCGGTGCCGTTGTTTACCACGCCTTCCAAAACAGTGCGCACGCGCTGTGCGGTGGCGGCGTCGGTTGCTTTGAACAGTTTCGACGGCGAAGTGGTGTAGCTTCTCTCTCCGTTGGCATTATATATGCTATCTACCAGGTACGGCTGCTGTATTACGCCATCATTGGCAATGCCGCAGCCCACCAGCGCCATTTGCAGCACCGTTGCCTGCGGGCCGGCGGCGCTTTTGTGCGTGGCCGAAGTTTCACCCACGGGCTCGCCTGCGGCAGCCCAAGCGGTTTCCCAGGTGGTCATGTCGTTGGGGTCGGCCATGAGCGATGTGACCAGGGGAAGGTCGAAGTCGATGCTGGTGTCAAAGCCGAACTTGTCGGCACTGCTTACCAGGGTTTCTGCGCCCAACTGAACGCCTAGCTGGCCATATACGGTGTTTGAGGAAACTTCGGTTGCGCGCGCCAGCGTAATGGTGCCGTAATCGATACTTGCGAAGTTCCTCACCGGCGCGTTGCCAATATCCATGGAACCGGGGGCGCTATACGTGGTGTCTTCGCTTGCCATACCTGTTTCCAGGGCGCTGGTAAGCGTTACCATCTTGAACGTGGAGCCCGGCGCGTACAGGGCCTGGGTCGCGCGGTTGTACACCGACATGTTGCCATCGGTGGAGGAAAGTGCCTGGTCAGGGTTGGAAGCATCGTAGGTAGGCGAAGATGCCATGCCCAGCACTGCGCCCGTTTTCGGGTTCATGACCACGCACGCACCCGTGTAGCCGGAAAGTGCTTGCTCGGCGGCCTTCTGGATTTCGGAGTTCAGCGTGAGCGTGATGTCGTTGCCCGCGGTGCCCGAACCGGTAACGGCTGCAAGGGCATCGTTCCAGGTGGCAAAGCTTTTCTTGCCGGTTAGCACATCGTTTTGCGATGCCTCGATGCCGCTTGAGCCATATTTGTCCGAGAAATAACCCACCACGTGCGCGGCGGTGGTACCCTGCGGGTACTCGCGCGTGTACGTGCCGTCTTCGTTGGCGGTGCTTTGCGTCAAAATCATGCCATCGCTGGTGGAAATGGTGCCGCGCTGAATCTTCGCGTTGCTTATGATGGTGTGATTGTTCGCCGGCATGGCTTTGTAATTGTCGGCTTGAATGACCATAATGTTGGTCAGGTTGCCCACCAAAAGCGCGAACATCACGGCAAACACGCACATGCCGCTGGTCAAGCGTTTGCCCAGTTGGAAGCGGCCCAGCGCGTTGTTCGGGCTAATGACGGTGGTAGCCGACGTGATTTCCTCGTCAAGGCTGGTGCCTTCATCGCCGCAGCGCATGAGCAGCGCAACGCAGATAAACGCCATGAGCAGCGATGATCCGCCTTTGCTTACCAGGGGAAGGGTCAGACCCGTGAGCGGGATGAGCTTTGTCACGCCGCCTACGATGATGAACGCTTGCAGTACGATGATGGTGGTCAGACCCGCCGCCACAAACGAGCTTACGTCGCTTTTCGCGCGCGCCGCCGTGGCAAAGCCGCGAATGGCAAAGCTCAGGTACAGCAGCAGCAGCGCGGCCGCGCCCAGAAGGCCGGTTTCTTCGCCGATGCACGCGAAAATGAAGTCGCTTTCCACCACGGGGATAAGCGTGGACAGGCCTTCGCCAATTCCCGTGCCGAACAGCCCGCCGTCTGCCAGGGAATACAGGGTTTGCACCAGCTGGTAGCCGGTGTTTTGCGCGTCGGCGAAGGGGTCAAGCCACGTTTGCACGCGCACTTGCACGTGCGAGAACAAAAAGTACAGCGCCACTGCGGCAATGCTTGCCAAGAGCAAGCTTATGACCAGGTAAAACTTTCGTCCGCTGGCGAAATACAGCATGGCAATGAACACGAAGAAGAATACCAGGGCGCTGCCTAGGTCCTTCTCGAACACCACAATGACCACGGCAACCGCCCACATGAACAGCAAAGGCAGCAGCGTGCGCACGTCGGGCAGCTCGAAGGGGCCCACGCGCCACGTGAACACCGAGAGCATTTCGCGGTTGCTGGCAAGGTAGCCCGCCAGGAACAGCACGATGGCGATTTTCGCGATTTCGCCCGGCTGGAAGCTGAAGGGCCCGAACGTGAGCCAAATGCGGCTGCCGTAGCTTTCGGTGCCAATAACGGGCAGCAGGGGCGATAGCAGCAGTGCAAAACCGATGACAGCCATAACGTATTTGTATTTGGCCAGCTCATCGATGCTTTTCACGAAGATGAGCACGGCAATGAACGCTACTACGCCTAGCCCCAGCCACATGAGTTGCTGGTTGGCAAGATCGGGGTTGATGCGCGTGATGAACGCCATGCCAACACCCGTAAGCGCGAACGTGATGGGTAGCAGCGCAGGGTCGGCGCTGGGAGCAAGTTTGCGCACGGCAAGGTGTGCCACCACGAACAACGCAAACATGATAAGGGGAACGGAAACGGCGGAAAGCCCCACTTGCTGGCCTTGAGTGATGGCAAGCATGATGAACAGCAGCACGATGATGGGTGCTGCTGCGCAGAGCAAAAACAGTTCTGTTGCTCTTCTTGACATGGGGTTTTCTATGCCTCGCTTTCGGTTGTTGTTGCGGCGCCCGCTGCAGCGCCGGTGGTGCCAGAGGCCGCGTTGCCGGCTGCGCCTGCGCCTGTAGCGCTGTCGTTGCCGGCGGTTGCGGCACCCGCACCTTCTCCACCTGCGGAAACGTTCTTGTTGCGTGCGGCGTCTTCCGCGTATTCCTGCGCCAGGCGGCGTGCTTCGTCCAGGTTGTCGGCCTTCACACCATCGCCACGCAAGCGCTGCGCCAAGCCGGCGTTCAGCTCATCCACGTTGATGGTGGTTTCTTCCACTAGCTCGCTGTTGTCTATGCCAAAGAAGCCTCCAGCAACGCCCTGGTAAATAGCCACATGGCCGTTGCTTTCCGCCAGGTATGCCGAGGTCGTCATCCAGTGGTGCACGCCAAAGGCCGCGCCGCCCAAAACGGCCAGCAGTAAAAACGCCACAATGCCCACGGTGAAGCGCGACTTGCGACTGTGCTTGCGGATTTGCTCGGGCACGTTGCCTTCAATGTCCACCACAATGGCAGTAATGTTGTCGTTGCCGCCATTCATGTTCGCGCGCTTGATCAGTTGGTTTGCGCAGCGCTGCGGATCGCGAAAACGCGTAAGGATTTCGGTCAGGTCGTCTTCGCTTACCATGTTCGACAGGCCATCGGAGCACAAAAGAAGGCGGTCACCTGCGGAAACGTTCAGTTCGTAAATGTCGGGCACGGTATCAATGCTGCCGCCCAGCGCGCGTGTGATAACCGAGCGCTGCGGGTGCGTTTCCGCTTCTTCCGGCGTGATTTGCCCCGTTTCGATAAGCAGCGACATAAGCGAGTGGTCGCGCGTGATCTGCTGCAAGTGGCTTTGGTGCAAAAGGTAGGCGCGCGAGTCGCCCACCTGCGCAATAAGCAGGCGCTCTCCCTTGACCATAGCGGCGGTGAGCGTGCAGCCCATGCCTTCCGCGCCATGACCGTCTTCCACGGCGCGCATGATGGCGTAGTTGGCGGTGACCACGGCGTTGGACAGCGCGTTGGCGTCCAGCGTGGTGGGCGCTTGCTGTTCAAGCACGGTCACGGCAATTTTCGATGCCACTTCGCCGGCTTCGTGTCCGCCCATGCCATCGGCCACGGCGTACAGCGGCGGCGCTGCCACGTAATTGTCTTCGTTATGATCGCGCATGCGGCCCACGTCGGTGCGCGCGCCGTACGCGGGAATGGTGCTGTTGTGTCGTTCGTTCAAGGGGATGGTTGCGTGGGACATTATTCGAACCTAACGCGAAACGCGACGTCGCCGGTGTTCACCACGTCGTTGTTTTTCAGGGAAACGGCGTTGGAAATGGGCTTGCGATTGACAAGCGTTCCGTTCGCCGAGTTCAGATCTTCTACAAAAAGGTTATTTCCCATCAGGGAAAACTTCGCATGCATGCTTGATACGTAGCCCGACCCGATAACGATGTCCGCTTCGGGGCTGCGCCCAACGGTGATGGGTTTTTTCACGGGAATGGGCACGCCCATGAGCTCTTTGGGGCCGTGCTCGACTGTAAGCGACCAGCTGCACTCTTTGCGCCGCTGCCCGCGTACCAGGCCGATTCCCGTTTTCATAATGGCGAACAGGAAGATGTACAGAAACGCGACCAGCAGAATACGTCCTGCAAACAAGACCACATCAATCATGGGCGGCCCTTCTTACCTTTGTTGCTGCGCGAAAACGTATTCCGTGGTGCCAATGGTGATGGTGTCGCCGTCGCGCAGGGGCGCAGAGGTGATCTCGCGGCCGTTCACCAGCGTGCCGTTCGTGGAGTTCTGGTCGGTAATCACCCAGCAGTCGCGGCCGCGCGCGATGGTTGCGTGATAGCGGCTGGCGCCCATGTCGGCAATAACAATGTCGTTGTCGGTTTCGCGACCGAGTTTGACGTTCGAGGCGCTCAAGGTGAAGCGCTTGCCCGTGATGTGCTCGGTGAGCGTGGCGCGCAACGGTTGCGCCTGGGGAAGGTCCATGCGGGGGCGTGCGCCGGCTGCTGCGGCTCCGGCTGCTGCTCCGGCCGCGCCTGCCCCGGCGGCTCCGGCGACCGCTGCGCCGGCTGCTGCGGCTGCTGCTGCG